>JAHEFN010000024.1:863-14487 GCA_024640185.1 Gemmatimonadota bacterium
GGCTGCTCCGCCTCGCGGTGCTGATCGTCGTGGCCGGGGCGGTCTATCTCGGCCAGGGTGTCGTCGCGCCAGCTCGCGACAGCAGCGTGGACTCGCAGGTGGTCGACGATGGTGCCATCGCCCGAGCGTTTGCCGAGAGGGTCAGCGATCTCCAGGTGCGGGGGAGCGGTGTCGTGACCCGGCTCCTCGCCGACGACCTCGAGGGTGGCCGACACCAGCGATTCATTCTTCGGCTCGGCGACGGCCAGACGTTGCTGGTGGCCCACAACATCGACCTCGCCCCACGGGTCAATACGATCGCGGTCGGCGACCGCGTCGACTTCTTCGGCGAGTACGAGTGGACGGCTCCGGGCGGTGTGCTCCACTGGACGCACCACGACCCCGCTGGGCGCCATGTCGGCGGCTGGCTGGAGCACGAGGGGCGGCGCTACGAGTAGGCGGTTGATCGACGACCGCACCGAACCACTCCCCCCCCGCTGCCCGGCCGATGTTCGCATCGACACGCCGACCCGCTATCCTCTGGAAACGATACCGAACACCGTCAGAATCACGACAGGAATCGTCGTATTCCCAGCGGCTGTGGCCGCGTCCCGAGGAGTGCAACCGATGAGTCCGCATCAGATCCAGACCGCTGGTCAACAGTCGAGTCGCCGCTCGTGGGCCGAGCCGTGGAAGATCAAGATGGTCGAGCCGCTCCGGATGATCGGTCGCGCGGAACGGGAACGGGCGTTGTCAGACGCCGGCTTCAACACCTTCCTGCTCCGCTCCGACGACGTCTACATCGACCTGCTCACCGACAGCGGTACCGGAGCGATGAGCGACCGGCAGTGGGCGGGGATGATGTTGGGTGATGAGTCCTATGCCGGCAGCCGCAACTTCTACCACCTCGAGGCGGCGATCCAGGAGTACTACGGCTACCGACACATCGTGCCGACCCATCAGGGGCGGGGTGCTGAGCACCTGATCAGTCAGGTCGCGATCACCGAGGGTCAGCATGTGCCCGGCAACATGTACTTCACCACCACCCGGGTTCACCAAGAGCTCGCCGGCGGTGTCTTCGTGGACGTGATCATCGACGAGGCCCACGATCCTGAGCACCTGCACCCGTTCAAGGGCAACATCGACCTCGCCAAACTCGAGGCGCTGATCGAACGCGTCGGGGCCGACAACATCGCCTACGTGAGTGTCGCGGGTACCGTCAACATGGCGGGTGGTCAGCCGGTGAGCATGGCCAACATCAAGGATGTGCGGGCGCTCTGCACCCTGCACGGGATCAGGCTCTTCCTCGATGCGACGCGGATGGTCGAGAACGCCTTTTTCATCCAGGAACGCGAGCCAGGGTATGCCGACACCCCGATTGCTGCGATCCTCAAGGAGTTCTGCTCCCACACCGATGGCGCCTGGATGAGTGCCAAGAAGGACAACCTCGCCAACATCGGCGGCTGGTTGGCCGTCAACGACGAGGGACTCTACGAGGAACTGCGGAACCTGGTGGTGGTCTACGAGGGGTTGCACACCTACGGCGGCCTCGCGGGTCGGGACATGGAGGCCCTCGCCATTGGGATCACCGAGTGTGTCCAGGACGACTATGTCCGGTCCCGCATCGGGCAGGTCCGCTACCTCGGTGACCTGCTGGTCGACTGGGGCATTCCCATCGTGCTGCCGATCGGGGGCCACGCCATCTTCCTCGATGCGCGGCGGTTCTACCCGCACCTCGCGCAGGACCATTTCCCGGCCCAGACGCTGGCCGCCGAGCTCTACCTCGATTCCGGGATCCGATCGATGGAGCGTGGCATCGCGAGTGCCGGGCGGGATCCGGTGACCGGCGAACACCAGTATCCCAAGCTCGAGCTCACCCGACTGACGATCCCGCGACGGGTCTATACCCAGGCCCACATGGATGTCACGGCGGAGTCGATCAAGGCCGTCTTCGACGGTCGCGGCGAGGTGCGAGGGCTGCGGATGGTCCACGAACCGAAGTATCTCCGGTTCTTCCAATGTCGATTCGAGCGTTTGGGGGGGTAGCGGCAATAGACCGTGGAGCGGTACTGGCTTCCTACCGCCACGCCCTCGGCACCGCCGCCGGCTTGGTCGCCATCACGGCGGCACCGGCCTCCAGTTCCGCGGAGATCCGCTCGCGGATGCGCCGCAGCTCCCGAAAACCGACCAGGCGCCGCTCGTCCTCGTCCCAGAGCGTCAGCCAGAGGGTCCGCACACTTTGGGGCAGGGTGAGGGTGGTGACCTTCTGGAGCAGCGGGTTCTCGTCGAAGCAGCGTTGGAGCCGGTAGTTCGGGATCCGTGAGGCGATGTGGTGGATGTGATGCAGCCCGATGTTGGCCGTCCACCACTGCAGCAGCCTGGGCATCACCAGGTGCGACGCTCCCTCCATGCCGGAGGCGTAGTAGTTCCAGGCCTCGCGATAGCGCCAGTAGGTGTCTTCGTACTGGTGCTGCACATAGAAGAGGTAGACGCCGATCGACCCGGCGATCAGCGAGACCGGCAATTGCACGGCGAGAAACGCCCGCCATCCCACCAGCCAGCACATCCCCGCCACCGCGAGGGCCAGGCCGAGGTTCGTCCAGTGGATGGAGGCCCATTCCCGCTTCCAGCTGCGGGGAATGTCGAGCGGCAGTCGGTGCTTGATGATGAACTGCCAGGTCGGACCCACGAGCAGCAGCGTCAGGGGATGGCGGTAGAGCCGGTACATGACCCGCTTGAGCTTGGGGCGCGAGAGATACTCGCGCACCGTCAGGGTGTCGATGTCACCGAAATCACGCCCATCGAGGTCGCCAGAGGTCGCGTGATGGATGGCGTGGGTCTTCCGCCAGTAGGTGTACGGAACCAGGGTGATCACCCCGAGGATCGTGCCGGTGATGGTGGCGGCCCGCTTGGAGGTGAAGAACGAACCGTGTCCGCAATCGTGCTGCAGCATGAAGAGCCGCATGACCATCATCGCAGTGGGGATCGCCAGGAGGACCGTCAGCCACCAGCCCACCGTGAGGCTCAGGTACGCCAGATACCAGCAGCCGATGAAGAGCACGCTGGTGCTCGCCAGTTGCCAGAGGCTCTTCCACAGGATGGGAGAGCGGTAGGGGCCAAGGACGGCGTTCCAGTCGGGTGTCGTGGTGTGCGGGTCGGTGTCGGGCATCGGGTCCAGTGAAGACGAGAACGGAGGTCGGACGTCGGAGAACCTTGGGCCACGAACAATAGTCGCACCATCGCCCCAGCTATCGCCAACTGGCTCCGAGACGCGATTCGTGATTCTCGAAACCTGATTCGCGACCCACCGTTCTCCAACCGTCTGCCGTCGTCTGCTATTCCAGGCCCAGGACCGTCTTGCCCATCTCGTACGTCACGTCGACCGGAATCCCCGCACCGGCGAGACGATCGAGGTCGGCCTGCAGCTGCGGTCGAATGGTGGCCATCTCCCCCATCCACGCCACGACGCCGTCGTAGTCGCCCTGACCCTGGAACTCGAGGATCTTGGCGGAGAGCGTGTTGGTGGCCTCGACCACCTTGTCGAAGTCGACGCGATAGGTGCCGGTGGCCTCATCGCGGGTGAACGCCCCCATGTCCTGGAAGAAGTTGAAGCGGGCCACATTGGCGCGGCCGTGGGCACTGGAGGCCCCGAAGCGGATCGACCGGAAGATCGAGGCGATGAACGTCACGTAATTGTCGCGAAGGTCCTTCTCGCCCAGTTCACCTTGCTCGGCCAGCTTCATCACCATGTAAAGGCCGAGCACGTCCGCCTTGCCCTCCTCGAGCGAGCTGTACTGCTCCTTGAGCGCCGTCCGGACAGGGCCCTTGCCGTTGATGGTGTTCTTGATCCCGAGGCCGTGGGCCACCTCGTGGAACATCACGTTCTCGAAGAAGGCATCGAAGGTGACATGCGGCCGCTGGTCCTCGGCGATCAACTCGCCGGCGATCGGCGTGAGGATCTTCTCGAACTTGGCCCGGACCGCGTTCTTGAGCTGGAGTCGACGGGTCCCCTTGGCGAGCTGCACCTCCTCGTCGTTGGGGAGGTTGATCGCGATGGTCTTCGAGCCGGCATTGGTCTGCCCAGCCACATAGACCACGTCGTAGGCGTTGAGGTCGCTGTCACTCCCCGGCGTCTCGGCCTTGTAGGCTGCCGGAACCGGCATGTCGCGCTGCAAGCCCGGCAGCAGGGTGGCATAACGGCTCAGCCGGTCGCTCCACTCGCGGTCCTTGATGAGGACGAACGCCTCATGGGCCGCCTTGTAGCCGTAGAGCTCGTCGTCGTAGATCTCGATCGGTCCGATCACCACATCGATCCCGTTGTCCTTCATCTCCATCCAGGCCATGTCACTGGCCTGGTACTCGTCATCGAGGAGCGCGTCGGCTCGGAGCGTCAGGTAGTTCTTGAGACCGGGGTCATCGGCCAGGGCGGCCGCGGCGCGAAGCTTGGTGGACGCCCGCTTGACCAGCGACTGGTAGGCAACGTGATAGGGGACGGGGGTGAGCCCGCCGGCGCCGTTCCTCCGCACCAACGTGTACAGCGAGCGCAGGGCCTTGCCGCCATCCGGCGCCGCGTCGGCGATCGAGTCGAACTCGGCCTTGGTGATGTCGGGTGGATAGAAGTGCTTGCCCGGGGGCAGCGCGCCCACCTCGGCCATGAACGGGGCATTGCCGCCGAGGCGGTCCCACGGTCCGTAGTTGATCTCCACCAATCGACGCAATGAGGGATTGGCGATCGCCGCGAGGATCGAGTCCTTGGGGCCCGCCACCTCGTACCAGAAGATCTCGTCCATCTGGTCGGCGGCGTCGATCAGCAGCGGGAGCATCTTCCGCTCATTCTCGGTGAGCCCGCTCAGGTCGGCATCGAGTCGGACGGTGGTGTAGGCCGAGAGCATCGAGTCCGCCGCAGCGGTCACGGTGTCGACCTGCGGCTCTGACGGGGCGCAGGCGGCGAGGAAGGCGATCGGAAGCAGGAGACGGCGCATGGGGACCTTGCCGGAGAACAGGGGACGGAGAACGGAAATGCAGAGAACAGTGAACGGTGAACGGAGACCCGAGATCAGGGAACGGTGCCAAAGCCGATGGGTCTGGCGCGGGCCGATCTCAGCCCTCCGCTCCATCCTCTGGTCTCCGCACTCCACCGAGCCACGCCGCCGCGAAGTCGAGGAAATCACGCTCCGTGACGATGCCGACCAGCTTCCCTGAATCTACCACGGGGAGGCAGCCGAGCGTGCCGTCCCGGAGCAGGTCGAGGGCACCCGCACAGGAGGCGCTCGGCTCGATGGTCAGGGGGGACTTCCGCATCACGTCCTTGACGGCAATTGGCTTTCCGGCCTTGCCCCGGGCCAGCAGGCCGAGGATGTCGCGATGGGAGACCAGTCCCACCAGGGTGCCGCGGTCGTCCTCGACCGGGACGTGGCGAATGTGCTTCCATTCCATCACGCTGGCGGCGACGTCCATGAGGTCGTCCGGGCGGACGGTGAAGAGCTCGGTGGTCATCAGGTCACCGACCCGGGTGCATCGGGCGTGGGCGGGCATGCGCTCCTCCTCGGAGAGGGGCGCCCATAGGTGGACGGGGATCCCCTGGTGTTGTCGGCCGACGATGAGTCTGGTGAGGGCCTGGGAGCGCGCGCCGCGGTTGCGGTAGCCATCGAGGGCCTCGTAGGCATCGAGGGTCCACCGGGCCCCGGTTGTGCGGGAGACGAGCCGGCCCTCGATCACGCCGAGGTAGCGATCGATCTCGGCCTCCGTGATGCCCGCCGCCTGAAGACCGCGTCGTGCGAGCGGCAGCAGTTGCTCCTTGAGCAGGGTCTGGACGGGAATCTGCTCGCCATTGATCCATCGCATGGTGGATCCAAGGCCGTAACGTGCCGCGGAGATGAAGTTCGCCTTGACATCGCTGAAGGTGAAGAGATTCCGGATGTCGCCCATCGTCCGCGTGAACCCCTCGACCAGCCCGACATAGAACGCCGTGTTGGCCACCTCGTCCAGCACCGTGGGGCCGGAGGAGAGCGGTCGGTGTTCAATGCGCAGGTGCGGGACACCCTCGGTGACGCCGTAACACGGCCGGTTCCAGCGATAGAGTGAGCCGTTGTGCAGGGTCAGCGCCTGAAGCTTGGGGATCTCCCCACGATCAAGGACGTTGAGTGACGACTCTCCGGTGTCGGCGAGGACCAGGAGCCGATGCCGGGCAACCTGATCCTGATAGATCTCGAGCACGGACTCATTCACCCAGCTGCCGCCGAAGTGCACCCGCTGCCAATTGCCGCGCCGGCGATGATCCGGTGCCCTGATGTCGACCGCCTGCTCGAAGGCAGGAATCCGTGACTCGTGCCAGAGGCGGTGCTGCAACAGCATCGGCGCGTTGGCGGCAATGGCGACCAGTGGTCCCGCGATGACCTGGGCGGCACGGTAGACGGCGGCGATCTCGTCGGGGTCGACCTGGAGGTGGATCTGGATCGAGGTGGTACACGACTCGAGCATCACGTTGTCCAGCTCGAGTTGCAGGTTGTCGCGACCCTGGATCAGGGTGCGAACCGTTCCCCCGCTCAGCCCGACGATGATCTCGTTGAGGGCGTAGTACCGGGCCTTCGGCGTGATGTTGTCGAGCTTGAGGTCTCCGTGATCGATGGAGGGAAGGATGCCACCGAGAAAGATGTCGCCACCCAGGGCGGCCGCAGCAGCTCGGGCCTTGCCGATCGCCGCGGAGAGGTCGTCCTCGAGGCGCTGGAGCGCCCCCGGGCCGAGCCGTTCGGCGGGCACATTGTGTTCGAGGTTGTAGAGCCCGATTTCGGGGGTGAAGGTCGGATCATCGAGGGCAGCGAGCACCTCTTGAGCGATCGGGGCCGGGCGACCGTCACGGTCGATGAGAAACATCTCCTGCTCGAAACCAAGCCGCCTGACACCGCTCTCGATCATCCCCTCATCGCACATCCGTTCGAGGGCCTGGAGGTCATCCAGGAGCGCCCGGGAGAATCGCTGAATCTCATCAGGGTCGATGGCGGCATGGACGGAGATCTCTCCCACGGGCGGCTCCAGGGGTGCGGGGCTTCTCCGAGACTATCCGTTTCGGGCTGGACTGCAAAGCGCGACTGGTCCAGTCGGGATAGCACCACGGCGCCTCGCCGCGGTGGGCTGTTCAGGCGGGATCGTGTTTGGTCGCACGGCCGACAATGACCGTGATGTTGTCGGTGCCACCGCCGTCGAGCGCATCCTGGACCAGCAGCTCGCAGGTCTTCTGGGAGGACTCGATGGTGCGCAGACGCGCGGCGATCTGTTCGTCGCTCACATGCTTGGTGAGGCCGTCGCTGCAGAGCAGGTGCACGTACGGCCACTCGGATGCGATCCGGGTCACGGTCGGCGCCGTCTGGGGGCCGCCGAGTGATGACGAGAGGACGTTGGACAGCGGCGAGGTGGCCAGGGCGCTCCGCGCCAGCACGCCCTGGTCGACCAGCTCCTGCGCCATCGTCTGGTCCCGTGAGATCTGGGTCAGGGTGTCATCGCGGAAGAGGTAGTATCGCGAATCGCCGACCTGCAGCAGGTAGAACCACGGCCAGACCCCGATCCAGAGGGTGAGGGTGGTGGCCATGCCCTGCCTGCCCTGTTCGGCCGCGCGGGCCTGCACTCGCTCGTGGCTGCGCGTCGCGACCCGCTGCAGCAGGTCGATCATCGGCTCACCGGCACCGCTGCGTTCGTAGAAGCACTGGGTGCTCTGCGAGACGTAGTGATTCACCTCCTCGAGGGCGAGGCGACTCGCCTCCTCACCACCGGACCGCCCGCCGACCCCATCGGCGATCATCGCGAGGAAGGCCACCCGTTCCCCACCAAGGTCCGACAGTCGGTCCACCGGGAGGGAGGTCGAGTGGATCGCAATGGCATGCCGAAGCGAGCCGATGAGAAAGTGGTCTTCGTTGCCCTTGCGGACCTTGCCCTGGTGCGTCATCCCCCACACGTCGATTTCTTCGTCGCGCGGCTTGCGGTCGCCGGAGTGATCTGGGAGTGATGGGGTCGTCACAGGTGCACGCCTCGGGGAGGGTTCCTCCGAATATGTGCTTGATCGATGGATGTGGTAAGGGCGAGTATCATTCCTCCCGGAGGCCGGGGTCCGATGGTCCGAGATGATCGTCATGATCAAGATGAGGAAAGGGCAGAGGCCATGATCGACCGATGTGGGGGGGATCGCGTCCACCTCGTGCTGGCCATGATGGTCGGAGTCGTGGCGATGATCCCGGGTGGGGAGCTTCTCGCCCAGACGCCGGTTCGCGCGTATGACGCCCCGCTGGCACAGGAGCCGCCGCACATCGACGGCCGACTGGACGACCAGGCGTGGCAGGCCGCGCCGTGGAGCGCTCCCTTTGTCGATATCGAGGGCCTGGCCCGACCACGGCCATCGTGGATGACCCGAATGAAGATCACCTGGGATGCCGCTCACCTCTACATCGCGGCCGAATTGGAGGAACCCAACCTCTGGGCCACCCTCACCGACCGTGATGCGGTGATCTTTCACGACAACGACTTCGAGTGGTTCATCGATCCCGATGGGGATACCAACCGCTACTTCGAGCTGGAGGTCAACGCGCTCGGCACCGTGTGGGATCTCTTCCTCGACAGGCCCTATCGCCACGGCGGGAAGGCCGACAACGGGTGGGACATCGAGGGGCTGGTCGCGGCGGTGTTCCTCGACGGCACCCTCAACGACCCGAGTGATGTCGATGGCGGCTGGTCGATCGAAATGGCGATCCCCTGGGCGGCCTTCTCCGATGGGGGGCGCACGGCAATTCCCCCGGAGCCAGGGGACCGCTGGCGGATCAACTTCTCGAGGGTCCAATGGGACCTCGACGTGGTCGATGGTCAGTATGCCAAGCGCCGGGCGGCTGATGGTACCGCGCTCCCCGAGCACAATTGGGTCTGGTCGCCGCAGGGCGAGATCAACATGCACATCCCGGAGCGATGGGGTGTGGTGGTGTTTGACGAGAGACGAGAGACGAGAGACGAGAGACGATAGACGAGAGACGCGAGCACAGTTGGCGGTGCAGGCTGAACGAGAACAAGGGGGAGTGGTGAGGCAGACTCGGCGAGAGTTTCTTCAATCGACGGCGGCGGTGGCCCTGGCCGGTGGGCTTCGTCCCCCCGGATCCGTCCCGTTCTCGATGTGGACCTGGGTGCACGGCGGGGGCGATGTCACCCTCACCGAGTGGCGTCGGCGCTACGCACGCCTGAGGGCGGCGGGGCTCACGGGCGTCCTGGTGAGCGGCGGCGATGCCACGATGCATGCCGAGGCGGCACACGGCGAGGGATTGGCACTCCATCGCTGGATCTGGACCCTGAACCGCAGCGGTGACCGCGCGGTGCAGGAGGCCCATCCGGAGTGGTTCTCGGTGAGCCGGGAGGGGAAGAGCTCGCTCAGTGATCCCCCATACGTCGGCTACTACAAGTGGCTCTGCCCCACTCGGCGCCCGGTCCGCGAGTATCTCGCCGGGGTGGTGAGCGAGGTCGCCGCCACCCCGGGGGTCGATGCGGTTCATCTCGACTATGTCCGGCATCCCGACGTGATCCTGCCCCGAAACCTCTGGGAGACCTACGGCCTGGTGCAGGACCACGAGATGGCCCAGTTCGACTTCTGCTACTGTGACGCCTGCCGGGAGCGGTTCGAGCGGGAGACCGGTCGCGATCCCGTCTCCCTTCCTGACGCGCCGGCCGACGTGGAGTGGCGCCGCTTCCGTTGGCGGATGGTGACGGAGACCGTCGAGGTGCTGGCCCGAGCGACACACGCCCAAGGGAAGGCGATCTCCGCCGCGGTCTTCCCGACCCCTTCCATCGCCAGGACCCTGGTGCGGCAGGAGTGGGATCGGTGGCCGCTCGAGGTGGTCTTCCCGATGCTGTACCACTCCTTCTATCGCGAGCCGGTGGAGTGGATCGAGGGGGCTACGGCCGAGGGGGTCACGGCCTTGCCGACCGCCACCCCACTCGTGGCCGGGGTCTACCTCCCCGACCTGCCGCCAGTGGCGCTGGGTGAGGCCATTCGCGCCGCCCGGAGGGGCGGTGCGAGTGGTGTGGCGATGTTCGAGATGGGTGGCCTGACAGACGAACACCTGCAGGTGGTCAGGGCGGCGATGGACGAGAGACGATAGCCGATACCAGATGAGACAAGGGCCGGCTTCCCCGCGAGGAGTCCGGCCCTTGCGCCGAATGGTCCGTTGACGACCCTCGGATCGTCTCTCGCCTAGCCCTTCTCCGGGCCCCCCGGCTGCTGCAGCCGCGAGAGGATGTTCACGCCGGTGGCTGATTCGATCTGTTCGGTGAGCTGAATGATCGCTGCTGGCAGCTGACCGGCGGCCTTGCCGACACCGGCGGCCTGTCCCCCCGAATCGATGACGGTGACCTTGTCGATCGACATCTCCCCGACGGAACGCGAGATGTCCTTGATGATGTCGGGCAGCATGTTGAGGATGAAGATCCGTTCGGCCTCACTCCCTGCGCCTTGGTAGAGCTTGATGGTCTCCTCGAGGACGTAGAGTCGCGCCTTGCCGTCCTCCGAGATCTTGGCGGCGGCACCCTTGGCCCGCTGCTCGGCCGCGTCGCGGTCGGCGTTGGCGGGGAGCAGCACGTCGGCTTCGAGACGCCGCTGCTCGAGCCCGATCCGCTCTTGCTGCAGGCTCTGCTCGGCGACCACCCGTGCCTTTTGTCCCGCCACCGCGGCCTCGGCCTCGCTCGCCAGTGCCAGTGCCTCGAGTTCGGCCTTGCGGACCCGGAGCTTGTTGCCCTCCTCGGTGATCCGGAGGTCGGCCTGGATCCCTGCCACCTCGGCGGCCTGTCGGGCAGCTGCTTCTGTCTGCATCGCCTCGGATGACCGGGTGGCCTCGGCCACCCGTGCGAGCTTGAGGATCTCGGCGGTCTGCTGCCGGCCGATCGAGTCGAGGTAGCTCACCTCGTCGGTGACATTCTGGATCTTGAGGGTGTCGAGTTCGAGGCCGAGCTTCTTGAGGTCCTCGTCGGCCTCCTCGATCAGGTAGTTGGCGAATTTGAGCCGATCCTCGTTGACCTCTTCAGGGGTCAACGTGGCGAGGACGCCGCGGAGGTTGCCCTCGAGGGTGTCCTTGGCAATCGACCAGATCTCCTTGAACGGCTTGTTGAGGAGCCGCTCGACCGCGTTGTCGCTGATCGGTTCACGGCCGCTCACCTTGACGTTGGCGATCCCCTGGACGAAGAGCGGGATGCCACCCTTGGAGTAGGCGTTCTGGACGCCGACCTCGATGGGAATCGTGGTCAGGTCGAGCCGGGAGATCTTCTCGATGATCGGGATCCGCACCGTGCGTCCGCCGTGCAGCACCCGGTAGCCGACTTCGCGGCCATCCGGGGTGCGGCGCTTGCGACCGCTGATGACCACCATTTCGTTGGGCAGGCAGATCACGATCAGCGACTTGATCACCCAACTGATGCCGAGGATGACGCCAAGCGCCACCCCTGCCAGAATGCCCAGTGTCTGCGTATCCATCATGTCCTCAGGAAGTCGAAGGAGGAAGATCGAGTGTGTCGGTCGGAATCACCTCGGCCACGCCATTCTCCGTACGGCGGATCAGCACTTCGGTGCCAACGGGAAGGGTCCGGTCGAGTCCGGGATTGAGCCGGGCGGTGAGGTAGGTCTGTTGGCCGGCAGCCACGATCGTGATCCGGCCCCGTGTGCCGACGGAGATCGGCAGGGTCACCGTGCCGATCGAGCCCTCGAGGTCGCGATCGCTCAGCACGTCGATGCTGCTGTCGGTGCGGTGCAGCCAGGTGAAGACCGCATGGGTGAGCAGCCAGGCGCCCGCCCCCATGACGCTCGCCAGGACGAAGGTGCTGGTGGCGTCCTTGGCGCTCCAGGTGAGCAGCAGTCCGGTGGTGCCGAAGGCCGCGAGCAGGAATGTCAGGTTGCGGGGCTTGAAGAGCCCAAGCACGATGTCGCCGACGTCGCCGAGGAGGCCGGAGTCGGCATCGACCTCCACATCGAGATCGAAATCGATGTCCGCCTCGGCCTCCAGGTCGAAGTCGCTGTCGGCGTCACTGCTGCCGATGAGCGAGGCGACCAGCAGGCCAAGACCCAGGATCGTCGAGAAGAGGTACACACCGAGCATGGAGACTCCGATCGAGACGGGGAGCCAACCGAAGGGCCAAATCTAACGTCAACGGAGACCGGAGACCGGAGACCGGAGATCAGAGACCGGAGGTCAGGGAGCGGGGAAGGGGGTTGAACCTTGGTCTGTCTCGGGGGAGCGGGGCGCCGGTCAGGCGCCGGCGAAGTTCTCCGGTCGGCGGGCCATGTCGGGTTGGAACATCTTCCGGATGGCGGCGATGTCGGCGGCCTGGTCGCCGGTGGTTTCGACGGCGTCCATGATCCGCAGTTCCCGTCGGCCCCAGTCGAGTGCCACCGGGATGATCGGCACGCCGGCCCCGTCGGCCACCTGCCAGAAGCCGGTCTTCCATGCCTCGACCCGCTTGCGCGTGCCCTCGGGGGCGATGCCGACGTAGAGCTGGGGTTCGGCCGCGAGACGATCAATGGAATGGCGCACGGTCCCCGAGCGGACCTGCCGGTCCACCGGTTTGGCACCGAGCCAGCGGAGAACGTACCTGGCTGGGAAGAAGAACAAGGAGTGCTTGGCGAAGAAGTCGATCCGCAGCCCGAGGGCGAGCATCGCCGTCATCGAGACCGGGAAGTCCCAGTTGGAGGTGTGCGGGGCGACGATGACCACGGCGCGCGGGACGGTCGGGAACGGACCGGTCACCCGCCAACCGAACACGCCGAGGATGCGCGTGGCGAAGCTGCGGGAGCGCACGCTGCCGCGGCGAGGTGGGCCTGTCTCGTTCAAGGAGTCGAGGTGCCCAGCGACTCGAGCTCGTCGCGCCAGTTGAGGATCAGGCTCAGGGCCCGGGTCCCCCCGCTGCTGGTGCGGACCATCAGGAACCGGCCATCGGGGTGGACGTCGTAGCCCTGATGATACCCGTCGCTCAGGAACATCGATCCGTTGAAGAGGGGCGCGGGTGGGTCGTGGCTGAACGTCGGGCGGAGGCCGGTGCGCACGGCGAACATCTGGCCCCGCGAATCCCGGAAGAAGAGCCGGCTGCCATCACGACTCCAGCGTGGCTCCGCCCCACCGGTCTGGGAAATGGCATACCGGGCCGAGTCGACGTTGGGGAAGGGGCGCACCATCACCTGCGAGGTCCCCGTCTCGGTCGAGACGTAGGCCAGCCACCGGCCGTCGGGGGAGATGGTCGGGGCAAAGCGGTCGTAGGCCCGCCGCGGCAGCAGGTCGCGGGGCGTGGAGTCGACACCCAGCTCGAGGAGGCGCAGCCACCGGGTGCCGACCTCGGTTCCCCGGGTCCGGATCACCGCAAACCGGCCGGAGGGATCGTAGGCGATCTCGTCGCTTTGTTCCTCGCCAGGCAGCAGCGGTCGTTGCTCGTCACTGCCGTCGGCCCGGCGGGTGAAGATCCGGTGGCGGCCGTCGAGGTCGGCCAGGTAGGCGATCCGGTTGCTGCCCGGTTGCCACGCGGGGCGATCGCCGTCGGTGATGTTGGAGGAGATCTTGGCCATGGAACCGTTGGTGAGATCCTTGATCCAGATGTCGGAGGCTGACCCCCCGGAGGCATAGCTCAACGCCACCCTGTTGCC
>JAHEFN010000256.1 GCA_024640185.1 Gemmatimonadota bacterium
TGCCGACGCCTTCCCGGTCCGGCTCAAGTGGCGGGTCGAACTCTGGCGCGATCGGGCCATCATCGACCAGAACGTCGACAACTTCGAATTCGACATCGTCATCCGGCGGGACCCCCTGCTGGGCTACTACTTCTACACGATCTTCCAGGCAGGCCGTCCACCCACCGACTTTCCGCCGTACACCGACTTCGATTCGTTTGTGGGCCAGGTCAGCCAGCGGATCGACCTCCGAAGCTTCGCGCCCGAGACGGCCGGGACCTACTACTACGCCGTGACCCTACGGGTCTCCGCGCTCGACGACGATGAGTTCGCCGAGATGCGGCGCTTCATGGGCTCGGGGGGTGGCGGCACGGTCCTCGATGCGATCCGTGGCAGCATCATGAAGCTGGTCGGGGTGCCCTCACAGACCTTCCCCCAGCGCAGCGGGCGATTCGTGGTGCGGTAGGCGAGACCGGGGCGCAGAGCGCAAGAAAGCCGGCATCCTCACAAGGACGCCGGCTCGACCCGGGAACGACATCGTCTCGCCTCTCTCCTCTCTCGTCTCTCCTCTCTCTTTACCTCGGACTGATCGCCGCCAGCGCCCGTTCGCCATAGAACAGCTTGATGTAGGTCTGTTGCGTCGGGGAGAGCCGGCGAATCGCCCACGATAGGTGCACGAAATGCGGTTCGCTGGGGAGGCGTACCAGCCGCATGCCACACTCCTCAGGCAAGTGGCTGGCCTTGCGTGTGTTGCAGCTGGAACAGGCCGTCACGACGTTGTGCCACTCGTTGCCACCGCCGCGCGACTGGGGAATGACGTGATCGCGAGTGAGGCACTCACGCGGCTTGAGTTGCGACTGGAACCGGGAGCAGTACTGGCAGGTGTAGCCGTCGCGGGCGAAGAGGAAGGTGTTGGTGACCTGGCGACGGAAGCGGCGGGGGACATGGACGAACCGGACGAGGCGGATGATGGCGGGTCGCGGGACGCGCATTCGCATGCTGCGTATCGGCTCGCCCGTCTCGGCCTCGACGATTTCGGCCTTGCCGTCGATGACAAGCCGGAGGGCACGACGGGTGGGCACCATCGTGAGGGGTTCAAAGGAGGCGTTCAGGGCGAGACAGCGCACAGGGATCTCCGGCGTCGCGATATGTACGGATACCCAGCCCGGGCAGCGACTTCAACCCCGCCGGCCGGTCCGTCAGCCTCGCTTGGTGCCGAAGACCTTCCGTCCCCCAAGCCAGGTCGCCAGCACATCGGTGCGCGACGCCATGAGCACCGCCTCCTCGGGCGTCGTCATCTCGCCGAGGGGAAGCGCAACCATGTCGGCCCACTTCCCCATCTCCAGTGAGCCCAACTCGGCGGCGAGGCCGATCGCCTCGGCCCCACCGAGGGTGAGGGCACGGACGGTCTCCTGGGCCGTCCACCCAGCGATCATGCGGGCCTCACGGGCCTCGGCGAGCAGGTCCGGGGGGGCCACCGAGACCTCACTGTCGCTGCCCAGTCCCAGGCGCAGCCCCCGCTCCTGATAGCGCCGTACCGGTGCAACCGTACCATGGTGACGCTGATTGGAGCGGGGACAATGGGCCACCGCGACGCCATGTCGCACCATCAGCTCGAGATCGACCTCAGTGACGTCGATGGCATGAATGCAGAGCGTCCGGCTCGAGAGCACCCCGTGGCGCTCCATGAAGCCCATCGGACTCACGGGGTCTTCCGTGGGTCGCGCGATCCCCTGGCGACGCCAGGAGTCGGCAAAAATGCCGGTGAACTCCTCCAGCAGACGCCGTTCATCCGGCGGCTCGGCGACATGCACGGCAATCGGCACGCCGTGGGCGCGGGCCAGCTCACACGAGGCCTGGTAGAGGGCACCACTGACGGTGTAGGGAGCGTGGGGCGAGACGCCGAGTCGAGTGCGCCCGGTCGCGTGTCGAGCCAGGCGATCGAGGTCCTTCACATATCGGCGCATGGCGGGCGCACATTGCTCCGGAGCTGCGCCGAACACCTCGTGGTGGGCGATCCCACAAGCGCCAAGGTGATCCAGCGCCTCGACAACCGCGCCGGTGCTGCCGGTGTCGCAGACCGTCGTCACTCCCGCCGACCACATCCCCCGGATGCCATCGCACGCCGCATCGAAGAACGCCTCCTCGCTGCGTCCCGCCTTGATGGCAATGACATGCGTGATCCACTCCCAGAAATCGTCGTCCTCCACCGCTCCGGCAAAACCGGTGAGCTCAAGGTGGCTGTGACTGTTGACCAGCCCGGGGAGGAGCACCGTGGCGCCCAACTCTTCGCTGGCGGCATCGGGGGGGGTGGGGACAATGTCGGCACGACCGACCGCGACGATCCGGCCATGGTCGTCGATCAGGATGGCGCCATCCGCGATCGGCCCCGCCGAGACCGGCAGCAGCCAGTCGGCACGAAGCCGCAGCATCAGTCGGTGTCGCCCGGTCCGTATGGGGAGTGGAATGGGCAGAACTCGCGCGGCTCACCACCGGGCGGGTAGTAGCGGATCTCGATGGCGTCGCGAGGACAGAACGGCGTCGCCCGGAATCCGGTCACCCCATCGATCTCCACCGGCACCAACATGAACTCGGGTTCCTGCCAGCCCTGGGGAGCCGGGCGCCGCTGGTAGATCTCCTTCATCACCTGGGTGAAGACCGGAGCGGCGAGCTTCCCACCCGTCGCCTGGGTCCTCAGGATCGTCCGGTTGTCATCGAAGCCGATCCAGACGCCGACCACCAGGTCGTTGGTGAATCCGATATACCACGCGCTGCGATAGTCATTGGTGGTGCCGGTCTTCCCGCCCGAGGGGAGCTGGAAGCCGCCGAGCCAGACGGCCGGGTTGCCGCTGCCGAACTTGACCACTCCCTGCAGCGCGTCGGTCATCAGGTAGGCGATCGTCGAGTCGAGGACCTGACGCCGGATCGGCCTCGGTTGCCAGCGGATCTGGCCGTCCGGATCCTCAACCCGCATGATCGCATTGGGTTCGGTCCGGGTGCCGAGGTTGGCGAAGGTAGTGTAGGCCGAGACCATCTCGATCGGATGAACATCGGGCGACCCAAGGGTGATCGAGGGTACCGCCATGATCGGGGTGGTGATCCCGAACCGCCGCGCCATCTCCACGATCGGCTCATAGCCGATCTGCCGCCCCAGCTGGGCGGCCACCGTGTTCACGGACTTCCAGAGCCCCTGGCGGAGGGTCAGCGTGTCGCCGGTGAACTTGTTCTCGTAGTTGCGCGGCTCCCACGCCGGCTGGTCACCGGGCATCTCGATCGAGATCGGCTCATCAACAAAGCGCTCCTCGAGGGAGACGCCCCGTTCGAGCGCCGCCGCATACAGGAACGGCTTGAAGGTCGACCCCGGCTGGCGCACAGCCTGTACCGCTCGATTGAACTTCGAGTCCTCGAAGTCACGCCCGCCGACCATCGCGAGGATGTTCCCCGTCTTCGCCTCCATCACGATCACGGCGCCCTGCAGGTATGGTGTGCTGCTCCCGGTCCCGGACTCGCCATCCCGATTCTCGAGGTAGTCGCGGTAGGTCTGGTGAGGATAGTTTGCCGGACTGCGGCCACCGCTCTCGATCACCTCCAACTGCGTGGCGAGCGCCCGTTCGGCCGCCGCCTGGACGTCGAGGTCGATGGTGGTGTAGATCCGGTAGCCATCCTGGTAGAGCTCTCCCCCGAACCGCGCCTGCATCTGCTGCCGGACGTACTCGACGAAGTACTCCCCGAGCCCCGACAGGTCCGACCGGGACGAGAGGGCCAGGGGATAGGCCTTCCAGGTCTCGGCCTCCTCCAGCGAAATCGCCCCATTCTTGGCCATCGCCGAGAGGACGACGTTGCGGCGTTGGACCGCGAGGTCGGGATTGCGGCGGGGGTTGTAGCGGGTCGGCGCCTTGGGGATCGCTGCCAGCATCGCCGCCTCGGCGACGTTCAGCTCACTGGCCGACTTGCCGAAGTAGCGCTGGGACGCCGCCTGCACCCCGAAGGCGCGGTTGCCGAGGTCGATCTTGTTGAGGTAGAGCTCGAGAATCTTGTCCTTGGGATAGGCGTCCTCGATCTCGGTGGCCACCCGGGCCTCACGGATCTTCC
>JAHEFN010000257.1 GCA_024640185.1 Gemmatimonadota bacterium
TGGAGAGTCCCGGGAGCGCCACCGGCGCCAGGGTGGGCACCTCGAGGCCGGCGCCGGCCGACCCGAAGGCCCGTTGGGCGACCAGTCCGGTGAGGCCGATTGCCCCGAGGGTGACCGCGGTCCCGGCGATGATCTGGTCGGCGCGCCAGACCACGGAGACCAGGGCCAGCACGAGCGAGGCGATCACCCCGGCGGTGACGCCGAGCGCGAGACCCGCCATCGGCCCTCCCGCCATGGCGCCAATCGCGGCCCCGAGGGCGCCGCCGAGCATGGCGCCCTCGATACCCAGGTTGAGCACTCCCGCCCGTTCGCTGATCGTCTCACCGAGAGCGGCCAGAAGTAGTGGCGTCGCCACCCGCACGGTGGCACTCCCGAAGGCGACCATCAGCTCCGCGTCGATCATCGCCGCTCCCTCGCGCCGAGCACCATCGCCAGAATCACCACCGCCTGCACCACCTGCACCGCGACCGCCGGCACACCGGCGTCCCGCTGCATCGCCCCCGCGCCTGCCTCCAGCGCGCCGAAAAGGAACGCGGCCATGACGACGCCGCCGGGACGGAGTCGGCCGAGCAGGGCCACCGCGATCGCGGTGAACCCGTATCCGGGGGAGAGTCGCTGGTAGAGGGCATGGGACACCCCGCTGACTTCCACCGCGCCACCGAGTCCCGCGATGGCCCCCGACGCCAGCAGGGCGGCAGCCACGAGCCGATCAACGGGCATCCGCCCGACGATCGCGGTAGCCCCGGGGCCAGCCCCTGCTGCCCGCAACGCGAAGCCAAGGCGATGGTGACGGAAGAAGATCGCCATCGCGACGGCCAGCAGCAGGGCAAGCAGCAGCCCCCAGTGCAGCCGTTGGCCGGCGAAGAGCCTCGGCAGCCTTGCCGCCACGGCGATCGGATCGCTCTGCGGATAGCTGCCGCCGGCCTCCTGAAGCGGCCCCGACACCGCCCAACTCACCGCCGCCTCGGCGACGAAGTTGAGCAACAGGGTCGAGATGACCTCGGTGACCCCGAACCGCACCTTCAGCGCCACGGGCACGACCATCCAGAGCGCCCCGCCGACCAGTCCGGCGGCGAGCACCAGCGGAAGCGCGACGGCCGGCGGCGCTCCCCCGACCGCCAGCCCCATCCAGGTCGCGGCGATGGCCCCGGCAGCGAACTGGCCCTCCATCCCGATATTGAATCCGCCGGCACGACCCCCGATCGCGAACGCGAGCCCCAAGAGGAGGAGTGGCGTCGCCCGCACCAGGGTGGCCGAGAGGAAGGCCTGGCGCGAACCGAAGGCACCCTGCCAGAGGGCGGCAAGCGAGGCACCGACATCGTAGCCGGCGATCGCCAGAAAGGCGGTGAGGGCGGCGAGGCCGAGCAGGAAGGCGCCGACCGTGTAGAGGGCAGCCCGGAATCGGGTCGGGTGCGGCATGATGGTCACGGGGCGGTCGTCACGCCGAGCATCGCATCACCGACCTCGTCGCGGGAAGTCGTGATCGCCAACTCCCGGATCACACCGCCCGCGATGACCAACAGACGATCGGCGAGTTCGAGCACCTCGTCGAGATCGGAGGAATGGACCACGACGCAGCTTCCAGCAGCCGCGGCGGCACGAAGCCGACCGTGCACGGCGGTCATCGCCTGCACATCGAGTCCCCGGGTGGGATCCTCGGCGACGACCACCGCTGGCTCACCCTCGAGTGCTCTGGCCAGGACGAACTTCTGTTGGTTGCCACCGGAGAGCGCCCCGATCGGATCGGCGGCTCCACCGCCCCTGACATCGAACGCCGCCACCAGACCCGTCGTCCGAGAGCGGAGGGCGCGCCAGTCGATCCAGTTGGTGGCCGTCGCCAGTTCGCCGAGCAGCAGGTTCTCCTCGAGGGTGAATGCGTCGACCACCGCTTCGGTGGTGCGGTCCTCGGGGATGAACGCGACCCGCCCGGTGACCGACAGGTCGGTGCGTGTGCCGGCAACGCCGGCGATGGCCCGCAACAGCTCGCGCTGGCCGTTGCCTTCGATCGCGGCCACCCCGACGATCTCACCGGCGTGCAGCACCAGTCCACCATCGAGCACCACCCTGGTGGCTCCCGGCACCCCCCGGACGGGGGGAGTGCGTTCCACCTCACCACCGATCATCGCGCGAGAGAGAGAGGCCGCGTCGTGACCTGCCATCGGTGCGGCAAGCGTCACCCGACCGCGACGGAGCACCGTGACCCGATCGGCGACCTGCAGCACATCGGACAGCTTGTGGGAGATGAGCACCACGGCCGCGCCGGAGGCAGCGAGGTGCCGCACCAACGCCAGCAACTCGACGACCTCGCGCGGTGCCAGGACCGCCGTTGGCTCGTCGAGCAGCAGGACGCGCGCATCACCTGCGAGTGCCTGGACAATCTCAAGTCGCTGGCGAAGTTGTGCCGAGAGTTCCCGCGCCAGGCGTGACGGGTCGAGTGGCAATCCCAGTCGGGCAATCACTGAGGCGGCGCGCCGCTCGGCACGACGACCGGTCTCTCGCCACCCGGCGCTGAGGGCCACGTTCTCGCCGACCGACAGTGCCGGAATGGAGGTGAAGTGTTGATGCACCATGCCGACCCCATGCCGGCGCGCGAGCGCCGGCGAGGTGACCGCGACACCGTTGACCGACACCTCACCGGCATCGGCGGTGAGGAGCCCCGCCGTGATCCGCATCAGCGTGGTCTTGCCGGCACCGTTTTCGCCGAGGAGTGCGTGGACCTCACCTGGCGCCACATCAAAGGTGACGCCGTCGAGGGCGGTCGCCTGACCGAATCGCTTGGTGATGTCGGTGAGGCGGAGGGTCATGGAGGAGAGAGGAGGGAGGAGAGAGGAAAGAGGAGTGGGGAAAGAGGAGGGCGGTCATCCCGATGCCCCGGCCTCCTCCCTCCTCAGAGTCCCGTGGGGTGATCGTGGAACTCCCACCCCAAACCAAACTGCGCCGCGAGATGTTCACCGAGCGCCTTGACGCCAACGGTCTCGGTGGCGTAGTGCCCGGCATAGATGACGTTGACCCCACACTCCAGGGCATCGAAGGTGGTGTGGTGCGCGCCTTCGCCGGTGATGAACGTGTCGAGGCCTGCCGCGGCCGCCTGTTCGATCCGAGAGCCGGCACCGCCGGTGATGATGCCGACCCGGGTGGTCGTCTCGGGACCACCGGCGATGAGGTGCACCGACCCGCCGAGAAGCTCCCGCAGCCGCTCCACGAGCAGCGCCCGCGACATGATGAGGTGCCCAGAGGCGCCAAACGGCATGCCGTGATGTTCGTCGAACGGCGCCGGGTCGAGAATGCCGAGCATCTTGGCGAGGACCGCGTTGTTGCCGACCTCGGGGTGCGCGTCGAGGGGGAGGTGGGCTGCATAGAGCGCGACGTCGTGGTCAAGGAGCGCCTTGAGTCGCGCATACCGCCGTCCGGTGATCGGACGATTGCCGTCCCAGAAGAGGCCATGGTGAACGATCAGCAGGGTCCCTTCGGGGGACTCCTCCACCACCTGGTCGATGGTCTGTTGGGAGGCGTCAACGGCGACGACGAGGCTGGTGACCTGGCCGCTGTTCTGCACCTGGAGTCCGTTGAGTGCTCCCGGATAATCGGAGAACTCATCGAGTCGCAGGTAGGCGTTGAGATAGTCCACGACCGCAGTGAGTGACACGGATGTCATGGTGTTCCTCCGGACGCGACGGTGAGCGTCCCGGCGATGATCGAATCGGCCGCCGCGTCGACCCACGCTCGCAACGGAGCGGGGATGCGGTCGACGAAGTCGGTACCATAGCTGAGTCGGATCACACCACTGGCCAAGCCGAACGACTCGACGCGGGGTGTGAAGGAGCCGTCCCTGACCTCACGTGCCACCAGCATCATGGCGTGCGGCAGGTCAATCACCGCCGACGCAGGGACATGCGCTGGCGCCAGCATCGACTGGTCGGCATTGGCGCCATAGACCAGCACGCCGGGCGCCTCACGCGCCGCCGAGAAGATGCCCAGTGCCGCCGCATCGGCATTGTGGTGCAACTGGTCAACACCGAGTCGCATCATCGCCAGCGCGGCCTCCTGACCGGCCGTGA
>JAHEFN010000258.1 GCA_024640185.1 Gemmatimonadota bacterium
GGGTGAAGATCCGGTGGCGGCCGTCGAGGTCGGCCAGGTAGGCGATCCGGTTGCTGCCCGGTTGCCACGTGGGGCGATCGCCGTCGGTGATGTTGGAGGAGATCTTGGCCATGGAACCGTTGGTGAGATCCTTGATCCAGATGTCGGAGGCTGACCCCCCGGAGGCATAGCTCAACGCCACCCTGTTGCCGTCGGGCGAGATCGCGGGATGGCGGATTGTTCCAGCGATCGCGGAGTCCATCAGAGTGGCCGCCCCGGTGCTGTCGACCCAGACGACGCGGTCGCCGCCTTCCTCCGCTGCCTGGAAGACAAGAGTGCCGGTCTGACTGACGGCAAACTGGACCGTGCCGTTGCTGCTCTCCCGAGCGACGTTCTCCAGCACCAGCGTGGGTTCGCTCAGCGCGCGACCGGACGCCAGGTCCAGCCGCACCGCCGTCACCCGGCCATCGCTGCTCCCAATGAGGGCGAATCCGGGGTCGAGGTACCTGGCAAAGCTTCCCGGGGCCAGGTCCACCACCGAGCCGTCCGACAGGTCCATGATCCCGATCGAGGTCGACGCCGAGGTACCCCTCCAGAGGGAGACGAGGGCGTGGGCGGCACCGGGCAGGACCAGCGGGAAGTCGTGCTCCATCACCTGGTTGGCGCTGTCCGGCGTGGAAACCCGGACGGCGGCCCCGCCCGTCGCTGGGATGCTCGCGACTCCGAGGTGCTTCGCGGAATAGTAGATCCGGCCATCGTCGCCCCAACTGGCACCAAACGCGGAAGCTTCCGAGCGGACCAGGGTGCGGACCACCCCGCCCTCCGTGGCGACGACCTTCAGGTCGGCGGCATTGTTTGGCCCGGACAGAAAGCCGAGCTGTGCCCCGTCGGGGGAGAAGAACGGTGCGAAGCCGTCGTCAGTGCCCTCGAGATACCGGGCGTTGCCGCCGACGAGATCCTTGATCATCAGGCCGGTGCGTTCGCCATCCCGGCCGATAAACGCCACCCGACGCCCGTCGGGTGAGAGCGCAATGCGGCTATTGAGGACGGAGGCGACCGACACGCTGTCGCCGAGCACCAGCGCCGCTCTTACCACGCCGATTGTCCCGGCTGCGGGTGTTGAACCCGAGCGGCCGATGCCCCAACCCAGTGCCAGCGTGGCGAGCGCGGCGACGCCACCCAGCAGCCACCCGCGCCGGCTGGTCGCCGCTGCCACCGGGAGCGCCGCAGTCCGAAACGACGTGGCATTCGGGTCCTTGAGGGCCGCCGCGAACTCGGCGGCGGTGCCGTAGCGATCTGCTGGCAGCTTTTCGAGTGCGGTGAAGATCGCCGCCTCGATGCCGGGTGGGATCGACTTGCGTTGCAGGGTGAGCCGGCGGGGCTCCTCGGTCATCACCCGGGCGATGATCGCCTGCGCCGTGGGCCCCGTGAACGGCGGCTCGCCACAGAGCATCTCGTAGGCGATCGCGCCGAGGGCGTAGACATCACTCCGCCCGGTGATCTCCCGCTCGCCCATCGCCTGCTCGGGCGACATGTAGTGTGGCGTCCCGAGAGACATTCCGGTCTCGGTCATCCGGGTGCCGGCGGTGTTGGCCATCGCCAGCGCGATCCCGAAGTCGGCCACCAGCGCCTGGCCGTCGTGCAGCATCACGTTCTCGGGCTTGATGTCGCGGTGGATCACCCCCTGGCGGTGGGCATAGTCGAGCGCCCCGGCGATCTCGGTGGCGAGCCGCACCGCATCGGCCACCGGCAGCTGGTGCTCCCGGTCGATCCGGTCGCGGAGCGACTCCCCCTCGACGTAGGGCATGACATAGAACAGGAAGGAGTCGGCGGCGCCCGAGTCGAACAGCGGCAGGATGTGGGGATGCTGGAGGTTGGCGGTGGTCTTGATCTCGGAGAGGAATCGGTCGGCACCGATCACGGCCGCCAATTCGGGCCGGAGCACCTTGATGGCGACCTTGCGGTCGTGGCGGAGGTCCTGGGCGAGGTAGACGGTGGCCATCCCGCCGGCCCCGAGCTCGCGCTCGATGGTGTAGCGGTCAGCGAGGGCGGCACCGAGGCGGTCGAGGGTGTCGGTCATGGGCGTTCCCCCTGCAGGCGGGCAAGGGCTTGTGGGCTCCAGTTCAGAGCGAATTCCAGTCTGTTGGTTGTGGACCCGCCACCCGATAGCCCCAGGAATCGCTGACCATCGGGAGTCACGTCGTACGACCGGTGATACGGCTCAGTGCTCATTCCGGGATTCTCGAAGAGCATCTTGGGTTGAAGGTGGCCGAACCCCGAGCCACCGGTGAGTTCGACCGACATCATGTCACCGCGGCTGGTGCGGTAGAAGAGCTCCTTGCCATCCCGACTCCAGGCCGGTTCCGACCCACCACCGACCGAAACTGCGTAGCGGGCGCTGGTGACGTCCGGGAACGGCCTGACGTAGACGTCGGCCCCGCCAGCTTCGGCTGAGACGTATGCCATCCACCGCCCATCGGGGGAGATCGAGGCTCCGAAGTGGTCATAGCGACTCTCGATCAGGGGTCGAAGCATGGTGTCCACCCCTTCTCTCCATATCAGGAGTCTTCGCGAACCGGGTCCGGAGCCGAATGTCCGTGCCACCCAATGCGACCCACGCGGGTCGAATGTGACCTCATCGAGCTGGGTCGTGTCGGCGAACAGCTGTTGGGGCAGGTCACTGCCATCGGCGCGTTGGGTCCATGCGGTGCGCATGCCGTCGCGAGTGCCCATATAGATCAGCATCCTGCCGTCGCCAGACCAGATGGGGCGGTCAGCGTTCTCGATGTCGAGTGACAGCTTGGTAAGCGATCCTGTGACAAGGTTCTTGATCCAGATGTCGTTCTTGCCGTCGGACCCCAGGGCCAGGGCGATGTACCTGCCGTCGGGTGAGAGAGCTGGCGAGACCATCAACCCCTTGGTGGTGCTGTCGACCGGTTCGATCGTGCCGTCCCGTGCGATCCAGACCATCCCTTCCGTCTCGGCGGGATCGACCCTCTGATAGAGCAGCGATCCGTTCCTGGAAACGGCGAACTGTACCGTTCCATTGGTCCCTTCCACCTGGACGCCCTCCATCATCAGCATCGGCTCACCTTCGACCTTGCCGGTCTCCGGGTCGAAATGGACCACCTGGATTCGACCATCGCTGAGTCCGACCACCAGGAGATTCGGGTCGGTGAAGCCCGTATGCGTTCCCGGAAAGAGCGGCGTGGTGGCACCGGTCGCCAGATCCACCACACCGACAAGGTTGGAACTGACCGAGCCACGCCAGAGCATCACCGTGGCGTACTTGCTCCCGGGGAGCACCCGGGGATAGTCGTGTTCCTTGCTGCCGCTCGCCGAATCGAACTGTGATACCCGGGTCACCGGGCCTCCAGTTGCCGGCACGCGGGAGACGTACAGGTTGATGTGAGAGAAGTAGATGTTTCCGTCATCGCCCCAGTCTGCACCCCATCCGGAAATCGAATCGGAGAGCACGGTGACGGACGCCCCGCCCGACACCGGTATGGTCCTGATGCTGGCCCTACCACCCACGTCGACGAAGTAGCCCAGCGAAACCCCGTCTGGTGAGAAGAAGGGAGCGTAGGCACCCTCAGTCCCGGCCAGTGGTCGCGCCTCCACGTCCCAAATCTTCCGCACCCAGAGCCGCTGACCCGCTGCACCGCCTCCGACGTAGGCCATGGTGCTTCCGTCGGCGGAGATGGCGATCCGCAGGTTTGCGATGGGTCGCAGTTCACCGGCCTCGCTGAGGGAGATCGAGGTCTGAACCATCGGGGATGGCGCACCGGTCGGGCGCATCACCGTGACACCGATCATGCCTGCCGCGAGACCGGTCACCGCCCCGATGAGAAGTCCACGCCGCAGCGAGCTCCCTGCGTCTGGTGTTCCGGGGGTGGCGGCAGTCCGGTAGCTGGTGGCCGCCGGGTCCTTGAGCGCCGCGGCGAACTCGGCCGGGGTGGCGAAGCGGTCGGCCGGCAGCTTCTCGAGCGCCTGGCGCACGGCCCCCTCCACCGCCGGCGGGATGCTCTTCCGCTGGATCGTGAGCCCCCGTGGCTCCTCGGTCATCACCCGCGCG
>JAHEFN010000025.1 GCA_024640185.1 Gemmatimonadota bacterium
TCATCGACCGGATGACGCGCGAAGGGCTCGCCAACGTCCGTGGCGAACCGGTGATGGTGCCGCACTGGGTTCGCGGTCACGAAAAGGCCGAGCTTCTGCAGCCCCGCTACGTCGACATGCCAATGCTCGGCCTGGGGATGAGTGTTGGAACACCGAACGGCGGGATCGAGGCGGAGGTGCTGGTGGTTGCCGACTTCGATGAACTCACGGCGCGAGCCACCGAGGCGCGCGGCAAGATCGTGCTCTACGATGTCCCGTTCACCAACTACGGCGCCACGGTGCAGTACCGGGCCAACGGCGCGAACGTGGCCTCGAAGCTGGGGGCGGTGGGGGTGCTGATCCGATCGGTGGGGCCCTACGGCATGCGGACGCCACACACCGGCGCCATGGCAGCGTACGACTCGACCACCACCAGGCTTCCGGCTGCCGCGATCTCGATGGAGGATGCCGCGATGCTGCACCGGATGCAGGAGCGGGGAGAGCGAATCGTGGTCCGACTCGAGATGGATGCGCACCAACTGGCCGACGCCCCCTCGCGGAACGTGATGGGGGAACTGGTGGGCCGCGAGCATCCCGACGAGGTGGTGGTCTTCGGCGGGCACATCGATTCGTGGGACGTCGGTACCGGCGCCATGGATGATGCCGGTGGCGTGGTGATCGCCTGGGAGGCGGTGCGGCTGCTCAAGCAACTGGGCCTGACGCCGCGGCGGACGATCCGTGCGGTGGGCTGGACCAACGAGGAGAACGGTGGACGCGGTGGCGCGGCCTACCGCGATGCACATCGAGATGAACTTGCCAAGCACGTTGCGGCGATCGAATCTGACGGCGGCACCTTCAAGTTCCGCGGCTTCGGCTTCACCGGCAGCGATTCGGCGTTCACCATCGTGAACCAGATCTCGAAGCTGTTTGCGCCGCTGGGGGTCGACTCGGCGAGCCGCGGTGGTGGCGGCGCCGACATCGGGCCGATCATGGCACTCGGCGTCCCTGGCATGGGACACCAGGTCGACGGCACCCGGTACTTCTGGTACCACCACACCGAGGCAGACAACGTCGACAAGATCGACCCAAGGGAACTCGGGGAGAATGTCGCCGCCATGGCGATCATGGCCTACATCCTGGCCGACCTCCCGGAGCCGCTGCCGCGTGGGGGATCCCAGATGGGCGGTCAGGAGCGATAGGCGATTCGGGGGGGACGTTCAGCACCTCATGCACGGCACCCTGGTGCTCGAGTGGGGCACCTTCCGATGGAGTGCACCGACCGTGCTGCGGTAAGGTGGTTACTCCTGCGACGCCAGGCGGTCGTTGGCCTCCGCGGCGTCGAGGTGATCCCGACTCCCGCGGGGGAGCACCCGGCCGGCGAGTTGAGCGACCTTCACCGTTCCGCCAGCGGCGATGCTGCCGAAGACCGCACCGACCGTCATGTTCGAGAGCCAGAATTCGAGGGGGAGGATCCCTTCCCCTCCGAGGAGGCGCATCACGCTGAGGAAGCACGGGATGAAGAGCGCGGTGGCCATCCCGCCCCGCAATCCGAATCGCCAACAGCTGATGTCGGCGAGCCGACGCCCGCGATAGGACCGTCGGATGACCGCCGAGAACGCCATCCCAGAGACAGCACCGATCACCGCGAACCGGCCGGCCAGGCCGAGTCCTTCCTGCCAGGAGACGTCGGCGCCGAACACCTTGACCGCCATCAGCACGGCAAACGCCGCTCCACCCCAGGCCACGCCCCAGGTGAGGGCATTGCCGACCGCCGCACGAAGGCCGGAGGGCCTTCGCTCGGCGGTGAGCGGCCGAGTCACGTCGGTCGGAGTCATGCTGGTCAGATGTACCGGAAGAGCGGCGGGAAGACGATCACCACGATCGCGGCCCACATCGCATAGACCGGCAGGTAGGACGTCTGCCACCGCTCAAGGGCAGCGAATGCGCCGCGGCCTCGCAGGAAGCGGAGGTAGAGCACCGCCGACCAGGTCAGGTTGACCAACAGGATCAGGTTCTCGCCCAGCGCGGCCACCCGGTTGGGCGAGAAGCCGAACTCGCTGATCCGCCCGCCGATGGCCCAGAGAGCCACCGCGTTGGCGAGGAGGGCGCTCACCACGAGCACCACTTGCACCACATCAAACGGGCCGGGAGGAAGCGCCGGGTCGCGGGCCGAGGCGGAGTAGAGCAGCAGGGCGAGGACCATCGCCAGCAGCAGGTCGAAGGCGATCAGCACCTCGCGTTCGATGCCCACGCCACGTCCCGAGAAGAGCATGGTGCCGAGGAAGATGACCAGCAGGAGCGCGAAGAGCGGCGAGAAAAGGCGCGTCAGCACCGGCGCCATGTTTTCTATCACGCTCTGCTTCGACTCGACCAGCCAGGAGCCGACCATCACCGCCCCGATCGCCCCACACGGCACCAGCCAATGGCCGATGAACCACGCGAGTTCGATCCCGATTGCCATGAACGTCAGCGCCGTGAAGCCGGTGAAGAGACCACCACCAAGGGCGATCAGCACGTAGTAGATGAACAGCTCCCCCGAGAAGCGGATGAAGTCCATCCGGCCGGCCACGTCGCTCCATCGGTCGCCGGCGTAGGCGACCCCGACACCCAGCCAGAGCGCGATCGGCAGGTGCATGACCGTCAGTATTTCCGTGCTCCCTTCTGGTGTGAAGGGGAAGGCGTTGGCGACGACCGCTGCCGCCACGAAACCCAATGCCAGCCATCGCAGGGTGCCGGCAGCCAGACGCCGCTTCCAGGCGAAGTATCCCGTCAGCAATGGCAGCACGAAGAGGGAGGCGTTCCGGGCGTAGAAGGATCCGTCCTCCTCGAGGTCGAGCCCGAAGAGCGTCGGCGCCTTCAAGAGGGCGGCCGCAAGGATCGCGAGTCCGAAGGCAACAAACGCCTCGGTCCGCGTCTGCCGGTGGCCTACCCCATCCTCGGTTCGGACCGCGACCAACTGCTTCCAGAGCCGCTCGGAATGCTCGCGGGCAAACTCCCGGGAAAGCGAGTCGAGATCGCCCATCCGCTTGACCGCCACGAGGAAGGCCTCGTCGGTGGCGAGCCCGGCCTCCTCGAGGGTCGCCACCTGCTCCCGCAGATGGTCCTCCAGTTCGGCGACATCGACGGCATGGATCGCCTGCCGGCGGCGGAGGTATCCCCGCCACTGATCGATCTGCGCTTCAAGAGAGGCGTTGCTTGGCTGGGACATCCGTCAGGCTCCCTGGGGAATCGGTGCGATCGATGGGGTCGGGTCAGGCTCGAGCCGGGCGGCGGCCATCTGCCAGATGCCACGGAGGGTGGCGTCGACCGCCTGCCACTGCCGCCGCTCCTCATCGAGCTGGACGAGGCCGCCTCGGGTGACCCGGTAGTACTTGCGCTTGCGACCGCTCTCGGCACGCTCCCAACGGGACTCGATGTGACCGAGTCGCTCGAGTCGGTGGAGGACCGGGTAAAGCATCCCGTCGGTCCACTCCATCCGGCCGGCCGAGAGGTCACGGACCCGCTTGAGGATGGCGTAGCCGTAGGAGTCGCCTTCGGCCAGGATGGCGAGGACGATCGGGGTCGAGGAGGCAGCGATCAGGTCCTTGCTGATCGCGAGCGCGTCCTCCAACGGCGGGGCGAGTGGGGTCTTTGACATACCTAGCACCACTATACCTTGTGGTACTAGGTATCGACAAGACCCTCCCACGGTGCGTGGCTCAGGCGGCCAGCTCCCCGACCGCCGCCGTTACGGCCCCCAGGCCACCCCGTGGGGATGCACCACTCGACCCGCCATGTCACGCACGATCATTCCCGGTGCGCCATCGGCGCGGGCGCCGAGACGCTCGTCGAAGGCGATCGCGCCGGTCGACGGATCGAAGGTCGCCATCGCCAACCACGGTCCGTTGCCCGTGATCGCGACGCGACTGCCGGAACCGTTCACCGACACCCAGTGCACCCCAGGAAACGCCGTGCTGTCCATCACCAGTCGTGCCACCTCCCGCCCCATGGTGGGGTCGGAGAGGTCGATCACCATCAGCCCCGGCGCCGCCGGCACTGCCTGAATCCAGTAGTTGCCGATGGTGGCCCCCACGCCGCACTCGAGTCCGCTGCCACCACCCGGAAAGGTGAAGACCCGGGTGGCCACCGGTGCATCGCCGTCGAGTCCAGTGATGCGATACAGGCCACAGGCGAAGGTGTTGATGAACATCTCTCCACTGGCGCTGGTCTCGATGCTCGATGGCCAGAGGTGACCCTGATCCGTGCCGTTTGACGGCAGCGTGATCACCGCAATCGGCGCCAACGAGTCGGTCCGCCAGAGTTGCAGGAGGCCGACCTCATGGAAATCGGTCTGGCCTGGCATCCCCATCTCGGTGAGCCCGACCACGGCGCGATCGCGTCCCGCCACGGTCTTGATCACGTATGGCGTTGCCGACGTGTCGTCCACTCCCGGCATCAAGGCACTCGCCGCCTGGAGGATGGTGCCCTTGTCGTCCACCTCACCCAATCCCCCTGCCCCCTCGTAGGCACCGGGACCGGCATTGAACGCCACCAGCGTCCGCCCGTTGGGGAGCCGCGCCACATCATGTGTCCATCCGGCCAGCCCATCAGCACCGGTGAAGCTCGCCCGGATGCTCGGATTCGCCGGATCACTCACATCAAAGATCCAGGTGCGGTTGGCCTGCCATCCGTTGGCGAAGAGCACCCCATCGTGGACGCGTCGCTCGATGTGGTGCGTCATCGTGCCGGTGGTGTCGAGCAACGTCTGGCCGACCACCTGGCCGAACGTGGCCGAGGCGGTATCCATGTCGAGCACCAACAGACCATCAGAGGTCCCGCTGTCAGCGGCCATCGACCAGAGATAGGCGTGACCATCAGCCGGCGGTGCTGGCACATCGGCTGCCGGGGGAGCGGCGCAGCCGACCCAGAGCAGGATCGATGGCAGGAAGACGAGCGGCGCACGAGTCGGCATGCATGGCTCCGGAGCGTGGGAGGGGATGGACAAAGCTACCGGCGAGGTGTGGGAGGGTGCGAGGGGTGACCCGCGCACGACTTGGCTATCGTCGGCCCCAATCAGCGACCTTGACTCGAAAGACCCAGCTCTCGCGCCCCGACCCGTCGCGCCGCGAGCCATCTCGGACACCGCCGATCTTCTCGACGGCCCGCTGCGAGCGGAAGTTGGTCGATCCCACCAGCAGCACCACCGATTCCACAAAGCGGAAGGCGTGGTCGAGCATCAGGGTCTTGAGCTCGCCGTTGGTGCGGCCACCCCAATACGCCCGGGCCAGGAAGGTCCATCCGATCTCGACCTCACTCGCGGTCTCGTTGTAGCCGTGGTAGCGGGAGGAGCCGATCACCGCGCCGGTCGCGGCGTCGTGCACCACCAACGCCCCGCCGGTCGCCAACGACTCGGCAAAGAAGGCCCGGAACCCAGCCTCCTCGGCACGCTCCTTCGCGGGGTGCTGTTCCCAGATGAGCGGGTCCGAGGCCACCGCGAAGAGCGCGTCGTGATCGTCGGCACGAAGCGGCCGGATCCGGACAAGGGCACTCGCGAGGTTGGGCTGGGGATCGAACGGCATGGGCGTTTCTGCAGGGAGGTGGGGTGGGTGGGTGTTCAGCCGCCCGGGCCAGCCGAGGCTCCACCCGATCCGGTGTCGACCACGGTCACGCCGAGGCGAAACCGGCCGATCTCGTTGCGGCGGGCGGCGCTCCGCATCAGGTAGACCCGAATCGTGTAGTCCCCGCTCTCCGTGAGGAGTCCCGCATACCGGTTCTCGGCCATCGAACCGTTGAAGAATGCCACCACGTCCTCACCGGGAGCCATGAGGTTGAAGTAGTTGGCGCCGTTGCCGGTGGTCATCCGGGCCGTCAGCCGCTGCCCGGCCCTCGCTCGGAGCAGGTAGTCGATGAGGTCGTAGCCACGGATCGAGTCCGTGAGGATCACCCCAGTCCTCCCCGGCTCGAGAGCGATCCGCACCGTCCTGCTCTCCCGCTGGGCCCGGACGGGGGACGGCAGTGCGACGGCCAGGATTACACATCCGAACAGGGTGTGCTTCGACAGGGCGTTCATGCCACGTTCCTCCGGAGGGGACATCCCGTATGGTAACTCCCTCCGGTCACGGCATGGCGAGGAAGGCGGCGGCAAACCGCCGACCCAGCTCCAGAAGCCCGGCGGTGTCGCCGTGCAGGTTGTCGTTCCACTTCGAGAGGTCGTCGGCCCCCCGCCTCGAACTTCGCATCACTGCGTTGGCGGGCACCCCTGCGGGAACCGGCATCGTCGATGCCGATTCCCGCCCAGCCGATCTCCGACCTCCTCAATTGCGCGGGATGCTCTCGAGGAAGCGAATGATCTCCGCGTTGGCCGAGATGTCATGACTGGTGGGGCCCAACAAGGGGGAGGCGGGGATCACGCCGTCCGGCCAGGCGTGGCCGCCCCCGACGATGCTGTCGAGTTCGACGCGTGCGCCGTCGTTGCAGGAGCGGTACCGGCTCCGGTACACCACCGTCCCGTCATCCGTCAGGTCCGGCAGCGCCGCGCGAGTCCGCGAAGCCGAGCAATCGTTTGCCCGCCCCCAGAACTGCATCGTGCTGTCGACCGACAACACCGTACTGCTGCCGGCCACGGGGAAGAAGGTGTCGGCCGTGCCGAGGATGTAGAGGGCACTCACCGGTCGGCTGGGAGCGCAGTCCGTCGCCATCAGCCGGGGCATGCTGGCGGCCACGGAGACGAATCCTGCGATCCGGTCCGCCAGCTTGCACCCCAACTGCTGCGAGAACACGCCGCCGTTGGAGAGCCCCACGGCGATGATGCGACGCCGGTCCATCACGTACGCGCGGTCCACCCGATCGATCACCTCGCGCACATAGGCGAGGTCGTCGAGGCCGAGACCACCGAGGTTGTCGAACACGTCCCACGCACCCATCGGGGCCTCGAGATAGGCGACGATGAACCCCGCCTCATCGGAGGCCTGATCGAGCCCGGTTTGGGCCCGGATCTGCGCGGCGTTCTGGCTGCTGCCGTGAAAGACCAGCACCAGCGGCGCCGCCGGCCCCAGTTCGGCGCGCTCCGGTACGTGGACCCTGAAGAACCGGGTGAAGTCGGCCTGCATGAAGCTCTCCATCCGGTCGTCGCCCTGGTAGGTGGTCATCACCGGCGAGACGCCGCAGCCGAGCGCCGCCATCGCGGCCAGTGCGAGCATACCATTCCGCATCGTCCCCCCTCTCAAAGCCGGCATCGCCGGGACCCCACGAAAGGTGACCCGACCCCACCAGTGAGTGGTCTCCTGAAGCAGGTCCCTGAACCGAGGCATCATCATGTCACTGACGGATCGTATCATCTTCTCCACGCCCGCGTTGAAGGTTGGCGTCTTTCGCTGCACCGCCGATGATGCCCGTTTCCGGGATAGCGGTGCCATCGAGAACCACATCGTCGTCTTTCCCCGCACCGGTGTCTGGATCTGCCACGAGGGGTCGCGACCGTTCGTCGCCGATCCCCACGTTGCCACCGTCTACAACCGCGGCCAGCGGTACACCCGTACGCCCCTGGGTCACGACGGTGACCGAAGCGATTGGTTCTCCGTCAACCCGGACCTCGCCCTCGCCATCGCACAGGATGTCGGTGGCTGCGTCACGGATGACCCCGATCGCCCGTTCCAGGCCGAGTACCTGCCGGTCTCTCCCGGACTCTACGCCATGCAGCGACGGGTCGTCCAGTTGATTGAATCCGGCGCGGATCCCCTGCAGGTCGAGGAACTGGCGCTCGCCGTCGTCTCGGCCGCGATCCGCGGGCCGCAGGGGAGAGCCCAGATGGCTCCGAACGGGACTCCGGCATCGGCTTCCCATCACGACCTGGCCATGCGGTGTCGTGCCGAACTCGCACGACAGTTGTTCGAGCCACTCGACCTCACGACCCTGGCCACCCGGCTTGAGGTGTCGCCCTGGCACCTCTGTCGGGTGTTCAAGGAACAGACCGGCACCACGATCCATGCCTACCGACGTGACCTTCGCCTGCGTGCCGCCCTCGAGCGACTGGACCCGTCGACCGGCGGGATCTCGCGACTGGCGCACCAGTGCGGCTTCTCGAGTCACAGCCACTTCACCGCGGCGTTCCGGCGGCTGTTCGGCTTCACCCCGTCGGCGGGATGGGCCCCAGTTGGGATCCGCCACTAGACGATGGGCCCGGCGGGCAGGCTGAGGCGAGGGAATCCTCGGCTGGGCGGCACGAAGGTGAAGCATCATGTCACAAGGTGGTGACGGTCAGGGCCACCCAGCTATCACGGAATTGCTCGTGCGATTCCCGGTGAGGGCCGCTGCCGACTCCGGCCCCGTTCCACCAACCACGCCACGAAGGCCCCCCTCTCCCTCTCCGCACCATTTGGTTTCGGTGTATATTCGGTTTTGAGGGACCTCACCCCAGGATCCGTGCCCGTGAAATCCGTCCTCTTCATCGACCCGCCGGCCTTCTGCACCACGGTGCTGGCGATGGTCGATCCGTCACTCCGCCACCGGCCGGTGGCCGTGGCCCCGCCCGGCGCCGACCGGGCGGTGCTGCTGGCGCTGTCGGTCGAGGCGCGGCGAGCTGGGCTCGAACGGGGGACCCCGGTGGCACTGGCCCGACGGATCTGCCCTGACCTGATCGTCTGTCCCCCTGATCCCCGCCGGTGGGCCCGAGCCCACCGGGCCGTCCATGAAATCCTCGCCCGGGTTGCCCCGGTGATCGAGCCACGCGGCTGGGGCCATGCCTACCTCGATATCACCGGTACCGAGCGGCTCTTCGGGTCGGCCGTCGAGGTGGCCCGCCGGCTCGAACGTGAACTCCGCGACCAGCTCGGGCTGCCCATCGCCGTCGGCATCGCCATCAACAAGTTGGTGAGCGAGGCGGCCGCCACGGTGGTCAAGCGCGAAGCCGGTGCCGACATCTGGCCGGTGGCCGCTGGCCATGAGGCGGCGTTCCTGGCGCCCGAACCGGTCATCCTCCTTCCGGATCTTCCCGATCGGGTGCGCGAGCGACTCGACGACTATCACCTCGAACAGATCGGCGAGGTCGCCGCGCTCGGCGAGCTGCCGCTGCAGGTGGCCTTCGGTCGCACCGGTCGCACCCTGCACCGCCACGCCCACGGGATCGACCTCCGCCCGGTGCTGCCACCGGAGGTGAGGGCCGAGTGCCGGACGGAACACCAGCTGGCGAGCGACACCAATGACCGCCATGAATTGCGGCGCCTGCTGCGGGCGATGAGCGAGCGGCTCGGACGACGACTTCGCGAGCGCGGCTACGCGGCGGGTCGGCTGTTGCTCACCATCCGCCACGCCGACGACACCACCGGTCAACGCGCCGTGCGGCTCGGTGCCTGCACCCTCGATGTGGAGCTCTGGCGGGCCGCCTGCCGGGGGCTCGACCAGCTGCTTGTGCGGCGCATCGCGGTACGAAGCCTGGTATTGGTGGCCGATGACCTTCGCCACGGTCATGGCCAATTCGAGTTGTGGGATGACCCGGTGGCGCTGTCACAGCCGGAGGCGGCGGCGCTGCAGAAGGCGGTCGATGGGGTGCGGAGGGTGTTGCGAGGAGACCCCGAGGACTCATCGAGTAGCCCTCGCCTGCCGTCTATCCCTGCTCGTCCATCGCCAGCACCACCTTCCCGAAGGTCGTGTTCGACGCCAGCACATCATACGCTCGGGCGGCATCGGCCATCGGCAGGACCCGGTCGACAACCGGCCGCAGCAACCCGCGCTCGAAATGCGGCAGGATCTCCTCCGTGAAGCGCGCCACCAGCAGGGCCCGTTCGGTGAGGGGGCGGCTGCGCATCGCGGTGCCGATGATCCCGAGCCGGTTGCGGAGCATCAGCCCCATGTCGAAGTGCTCGGCGATCCGACCGGTGAGCAGGCCAAGGATCACCAGCCGGCCGTGGCGTGCCAGCAGGTTGAGGTTGGCGTCGAGCACCCCTGCACCCAAGGTGTCGATGATCACATTGACCGGCGCGCCAACCTGTGTCGGCCAATCATCATCGGTCGTGAGCACGCCGTGGCTCATCCCCAACTCGCGGCATCGTTCCAGCTTGTCAGGGGTGCGAGAAGTGCCGATGATGGTGAGGTCGAGGACTCGCGCGAGCTGCACCGCTGCAGTGCCGACCCCGCTCCCCACGGCATGGAACAACACCCGGTCGCTGACCGCCGCACGCCCCTGCCGTACCATCGCATCCCACGCGGTGAAGAACGCCTCGGGGATCGCGGCGGCATCGGTGTAGGCCATCCCCTCGGGGATGGCCAAGGCCTCGGTCTGGTCGATCACCAGCAGCTCGGACATCGCGCCGCCGCCCACCAGTCCCATCACCCGTTCGCCGGGGGCGAAGTACGTCACCCGCGGGCCGACCGCCTCCACCTCGCCGGCATACTCGAGTCCCGGAACGTCGGCCGGCCAGCCGGGGGGCGCCGGATACTTCCCCGCTCGCTGCACCAGGTCGGCACGATTGAGACCGGCGGCGTGGACCCGCACCAACAACTGACCCTCGCCGGGAACGGGATCGGGGCGGTCTTCGAACCGGAGCTCGGGGAGGGTCAGCGCGCGCATGGTCCGCTGCTACTCGACGCCCTCGAGCGCCCGGATCTGCTCGACGAACCCAACCGCCAGGTCATTGGGCATCGGGATGGTCAGGTGGTACTGGGCGATCTTCCAGCCGGCATCACCCTTGACCAGCACCCCGGTGCCGCGGGTGCTGCCGTACCGAGCGTTCTCGAGCACCTCGTCGAACCAGGCAACGTTGCCGTCGGGTGCGACGAAGATGTGTCGTTCGGTCTTCACATAGGTCCACCCGCTCGACCCGGCAGCGTAGCCGCGGAACTCGTCGACACTCCACCGCTCGGTGAGATCGGTTCCGAAGAACACCGCGTCGGGGGTGAAGAGGGCGAAGTACGGCTCCCAGTTCCCCTCCGAGGCGAGCTGGTGGAACGCCGAGAGCACGCTGTCGGCGGTGGCAGACTCGGCAGCGAGGTCGGGGGCGGGAGCGGGAGCGGACGTGGCGCCGGGGGCGCACGCCGTAGCCAGCAACAGGACGGCAAGGGATCGGGTGATCAGCATCTCTCTCCTCCGGGAAGGGGTGCAACTCCAATGATACGACCTCGGCAGACTCGCCGCTGCCGTCCACGGCCAGGTTGGGGTCGGGTCCTGGCTTGCGGTGCACTCGCCCCGGGCGCTGCATCCGCGTCCCCTGCCACGGTCACGGTGCAGGCCGGATCGCTGAGGGGTCCTCGGGCCGCAGCTCGGCACAGGCATCGGGTTCGACCGTCCACATCGAGTTGGAGATTCGCCACACCCCGTCGGTCTTGATGAAATCGAACACATCGATCCCACAATGACTCGTCTCCCCATCGATCCAGAACTCGTACGGCGTCCACACGACCGCGATGCTGCCGCGGATCATGACCGTCGGCGACCAATACCGCTCGCGGTACACCCGCTCGCCCACCCGGGCGGAATCGACCCGATAGGCGTTGGGAGCGGCCACGATGTCCATTTCGCCGTTCTCCAGTGCACGCGCCCTGTAGGTCATCCCCTCGGCGGTCTGCAGCGCCGCCATCCCCTGGAGATCATTCGCGGAGATCGCAAGCATCATCTGGTCCATTGTCGCGAGCACGGCGGCCTCGTCCTCCGACTGCGGCACAGCCGGCGCGGCTGACTCCGGCACGGCGGCAGCATCGCAGGCGGCCAGCAGGACGAGGAGGGCAATCCACCGGATGGTGCACTTCATTTCAGTCTCCTGGAGATTCGTCGAGGTTCTCGGTCCATGCCACTGTTCCCACACACAACCATCTCCCATCCCGCGTGACGACTGGCCATCACCCGCGCGGGCCCTCGCGCACCGACCGCACCTCCCCGTCGGGTGCCGAGGCCTCGCCGGCGCCAGCCACCTCGCGCAACGCGGCATCCGCGATCCCCCGCAGCATCCCGCCGAACACCAGGTGGTGCAACGGGAAGAGCGCATACCAGTAGGCTCTCCCCAGCAACCCGACCGGGTCAAAGGTCGCCGTCTGTCGGATGATGGTGGACGGGCCGTCACCGGTCACCTCGAACTCCAACCAGGCCCGTCCCGGCAACTTCATCTCGGCCACGAGCCGCAGCAGGTTCTCCTCGAGCCGCTCCACTCGCCAGAAGTCGACCGTGTCGCCGATGGTGAGGCTCGTGGCAGAACGCCGCCCACGCCTCATGCCGATCCCTCCGACAAGCAGGTCGAGATAGCCCCGCAATCGCCAGAGCCCGTTCCACGCATACCAGCCCGTCTTGCCACCAATGCGCAGGATCGGCGCGAAGGCGGCGGCCGGTGTGGTCTCGACCCTGACGGTTCGCGAGTCCACCAATCTTGGGCCGAACTGCACCCCTCCCCACGTCGGTGATGCACCTGACGATGACAGGGCATCGGACCAGCGTGTCACCGCAAACGCGTGCTCCTCGGTCCGGATGGCGCTTCGGATCGCCTCCTCGATCCCCATCGGACGGACGGGGAAGGTCTCCAGTGCCGCCGTGTCCCTCACCACGGTACTGTGGACGATGCTCTCGATGAGCTTGCGACCGATGCGGGCATAGAGTGGCGTGATGAGGCCAAGCCAGAGACTTGAGACGTACGGAGTGAGGACCGGCACGGCGATCATCCGCAGGCGCATCCCGCGCTGTGTGGCATACGCCCGCATGATGTCGGCATAGGACACCACATCGGCGCCACCGATCTCATAGACGTGTGACTCGGAGGCCGGCAGATCAAGCGCCGCGACCAGGTACTCCAGCACGTCGTCGATGGCGATCGGTTGTGCCGGCACCTGGACCCACTTGGGCGTGATCATGATCGGGAGCCGTTCCACCAGCGCCCGGATCATCTCGAAGGAGAGGCTGCCCGAACCGATGATGATCGACGCGCGAAACTCGAGCACCGGCACACCCGACTCACGCAGGACCTCACCGACCTCGTGGCGGCTGCGGAGATGTGCCGACAGCGCCTCGTCGGTGTCCCCCAACCCTCCCAGATAGATGATGCGGCGCACCCCTGCCGCCTTCGCCGCCTCGCCAAAGTTTTGCGCCGCCTGCCGGTCCGCCTGCTCGAACGAGCCATCCGATCCCATCGAGTGGATCAGATAGTAGGCCGTGTCGACGTCGCACAACGCCGCATCGAGGCTCGACCGGTCGAGGACGTCGCCGGCCACGACTTCGGTGGAAGGCCCAACCTTCGCCCGGAGCTCGGCTGGGCGCCTGGCAAGGCAGCGCACGCACCATCCCCGCTCTTCGAGCGAGGTGAGGAGCCGTCCGCCGATGTACCCACTCGCCCCGGTGAGCAGGATGCGGGGCATTGGCGTGGAGGTGTCGGTGCTTGTGGTCATCTGACTTTCGATCGGGTGTGCCCGGCTGTCCCGATGCCGAACGATGGCGTGTGCTGTGGCCGATCCGATGGTGTCGGCGGAAGAACCGCCCTCACCTCATGCCCGGGCGATCAGCCGGTCCTCGAACTGATGGGAGACCGGCCGGCGCGGCTGCTCCCGGTACCACGCAAAGCCCTGCCGGAGCGCGTCATCAAACGGGGTCATCGTGATCCCCAGCAGACGCTGCACCTTATCGACGACTGAAGTGTATGGTGGCAGGTCGAGAAATTCCCCGAAGTAGATGGCGTCACCGACCAGCTGCCCGCCAGCTTCGGCAATCATCGCGCGCGGCACAGCGATGAATCTCGGGGTCACTCCTGCGACACGTGCCAGCGCCTCGACGAACGACCGCTGGGTCAGCGACTCCACGTGGGCGATGTTGAATGCCTGACCTGCCGCCTCCGGAACCTCGGCCGCGCGGACGCAGGCCCGGGCGACGTCGTCAACGAAGACCCAGTGCATCGGTGTCCCGCCCCCGTCGGGAAGCACGATCGGGCGATCGTCAAGCAGCCGGTCCCAGAAGAACTGCTCGCGGTAGAACATCTGCCGCGGGCCGTGGACGAACGGCGGCCGGAAGGTGACGACGGGGAAACCTTCATCCCGATGCATCCTGAACAGGGCACGCTCCGCGGAGGCCTTGTGCTGCACATACGGATTGGGACTGTCGTCGGGGGCCAACTCCTCGTCCTCGCGGTGGTCGAGGCCCGGTGGATAGGCGGCGATGCTCGACATGAACACATACCGTTGCAGCCGGTCGCCACACGCTCGCGCCGCGGCCTCGACATGGCCGGCCGGGGTGCCCTTCTCCCAGTCGTAGGCCAGGTCGAAGACGGCATCGGCATTCTCCTGGCGCAGGACCTCCGCCACCCGGGCGAGGTCGCCCCGGTCGGCCTGGAGGTTTCGCACCCGCGGCCCGAGATCGTGCGTGGTGCGTCGGTGGAGGACTGCCACCTCGTGGCCGCCCTCGAGCAACAGTTCGACGATCCGTCGACCCATGAATTGTGTCCCGC
>JAHEFN010000259.1 GCA_024640185.1 Gemmatimonadota bacterium
CTCCGGCAAGACCAACATCATGATGGGTCTCGCCTCACCGGTCTACAACCTCACCGCCGAAGGCAGCGCGATCCCGTACCTGCTCGGCTCGGTAGGCTATCTCAACCACCAGTGGAAGCCGGACACCGGAGACTCGGAGAACAGCGGAACGCTGGTCTTCGGCGGCGGCCTTGGCGTCGGGTTTGGCGACTTCTGGGTCGATGGACGGTACATGACGGCGTCGAAGGACGGCTACAGCACCGCGTTCGTCATGATCGGTGCAGGCTACTCCTTCTAGTCTCGCCCGCTCGGACAGCATCAACGCCCTGCGCCTCCCGAGGCGCGGGGCGTTGTGCGTTGGAGTGGGCCGGCCTCCCGTTGGCAATTTTGACTCAAGGCCTGATATTGCAACAGCTTGTCTCGACTCCCACCGATCGGTGCGGGGCGCAAGCACACAGGACACGGTCTCACGACCCGACCTGCCATTCCGCACCGGAGGTACTATGCGTCGTTTCTTGATCGGAGCTTCCACCCTGGCCCTGGCAGTCGTGCTGGGCACCACCTCGGCCTCGGCCCAGTTCTTCGTGGGCGCGGGTGCCACGATGCCGTCGAGTGACTACGGCGATGCCAACGCGGGGAACGCCAAGACCGGCTGGATGGCCGAGGCCGGCTACGGCATCTTCGAGAGCGAGAATGGACAGCTCGGCATCTGGCTGTCGGGCATCTACGGCTCCAATAGTGTCGATGACAACACCGGCAACAAGTACAATCTCTACGGCGGCTTCGGCTCGGTGACCTATGCCCTGACCCAGGGCGGTTCGGCCACGCCTTACGTCATCGGTTCCGCCGGTTACCTGAACCGTCAGAACAAGCCCGATGCCGGTGAGTCGACGAATGACGGCTTCATGGCCTTCGGCGGTGGCGCAGGACTGTCGTTCAACGGCAAGTTCTACGTTGAGGGCCGGTACATGACCGGCACGAAGGATGATGCCACCACGGGATTCATCATGCTGATGGCCGGCATCACGCTCTAGTCGGTCCAGGATCCTGTAGTTCCGACGGCCCGTCACCCTTGGTGGCGGGCCGTCGTGCGTTCCGGAACCGGTGATGGGGCAGGGCTAGCCCGCCGTGGCGATCTCGGCGAGCACCTCGAGGGTCCGGTCGACATCCGCCATGACGCTGCCGAGCCCGAACGAGGCCCGGACGGCCCCGACCGGGAAGTCGCCAAGGGCGGCACCGAAGCGGGGAACGGTGAACTCCTCACCCAAGGCACTGAGCAGCTCCCCCACCCGCTCCAGCGGCCACCCAAAGGCGGCCTCGGCGCAGCCCGGGTTGCAGAAGCACCCGCCACGGATCGCCAGGCGACGCGCCGCCGCAAGCCGTTCGACATCCCAGTGCGGCACCACCGACCGATCGGGCCCCAGCAAGTTGAAGGGCACCGTCGCGCCCCGATCGATCGCGGCGGTCGGGCCGTAGATCACCGCCATCGGGCTTCCGTCAGGATGCCGGCGTGCGTCGAGCCCCTCGAGGAATCGCGCAACCAGGCGGTGGCAGTGCCTCGCGAGGCGGTCGCGGTCGACCGCCGTGACGGCCGCCAGCGCCGGGGCCACCGCGCCTGCCACCAGGAACGGCGGGGTGCCGTCCTCGAAGCGTTCCGGGCCACTGGCCAGCCGGTGCCGCTCGTGCGACACCGAGACCCAGTCGACGGTGCCGCCGGCGAACCAGGGCCGCTCGAGTTCCGCCAGCGCCTCGTGACGGGCCACCAAGGCGCCGATCCCCGCCGGCCAGCCGACGATCTTGTAGAGCGACAGGGCCACGAAGTCCGGACGATATCGCGCAAGGTCGAGCCGGGAGGTGGGCACCATCGCCGCGGCATCGAGCAGCACCCGGTAGCCGGCCTCCTGGGCCAGCGCGATCAGCCCGAGGTCGTGGCGGACGCCGGAGAAATTCGATTGGGCCGGGTAGGCGAAGAGCCCGCCACCTCCCCAGGCCGGCATCCCGATCCGAAACTCCTCGGCGAACGGCACACTCCGCACTGCGGCGCCACGGCGTCGGGCGAACTCCCGCATGCCAAGGACGGAGTTGTGGTTGTCCGCCGTCAGCAGCAACTCGCGATCGGGGCCAAAGGCAAAACTTTCCCCAACCAGCTTCAGCGCCGCCGAGGCATTGGCGGTGAGGATGACCCGGTATTCGTCGGGCGACGCCCCGAGGAAGGCCAGGATGGCGTCGCGGGCCTCGTCGATGTCGGCACTGGAGCGCACCGAGGCGATGTGCTGGGAGTGTGGGTTGCCGAGCACGCCTCCGAGCAGCCGCTCGGCATCACCGCGCAGCAGGGACTCGGGCGCCAGCGCACTCCCGGTGTAGTCGGCGTAGGTCAGCCCATCGCGGTCGACGCGAGAGAGCTCTCGCCGCCGCCAGGCGGTGAACCAGGCATCGTCGGTCGCGTGATCGGTGGGATCCCCGGTGGATGAGATCGGAGCCACCTGATCGCCGGGATCGCTTCGGATCAACTCGGCCATGGCAACAAAATAGCCGAGTGGCGGGGTCGGGTCGTCCGTTGTCGTGCCCGCATCGGCTCAGTGGCCTGTCGGATCGCCGAGGGCCTGATAGACGAGCGTCCGATACCGATCGTGGAGGGTGGAGCCGTTGGCCGGCATGAGCTGGGTCATCACCACGGCGACCAGACCATACGCCGGGTCCACCCAGTAGTTGGTGTGGTAGGCCCCTCCCCACCCATACTGGCCGACCGCCCCATATCGCCCCACAGAGGCTGGGTCATGCCAGACCTGGAAGCCGAGTCCAAACCCATACGCCGTCCCCCCGTACACCTCCCCCAGATGGTCACTGGTCATCAAGGCCACGGTCGCCGGTGAGATGATCCGGTGGCCACGCAGGCTGCCGCCCTGACGCATCATCTCGAGGAAGGTGGCATAGTCCCGCGCCGTGGAGATCAGGCCGGCCCCACCGGCGAAGGCCTGGCACGGGCCGTCGAGATAGTCGCCTTGACCGAGCGGGCCATCGACCGCGCGAGTGAGTTCACCGCCCCGAAGTGCATAGACGGCGGTGAGCCGAGCACCCTCGGCACCCCGAAGGCAGAACTTGGTGTCGGTCATCCCGAGCGGTGTGGTGATCCGCTCCGTGATCACCTCGGCCAGCGACTGCCCGGTGACCCGCTCGATGATGCAGCCGAGCACATCACTGCCATAGCCATAGACGAACCGCTCCCCCGGCTGGGCGGCGAGCGGCAGGTCGGCGAGCGGTGCGACCGCGGTGCAGATGTCGGTGGTCTTGTCGGCGAAGTACCATCCCTGTCCGGCCGCTGGACCGAGCCCACGGGCAGCGTAGGCCTCACGGAGCCATCCCTCGCCTCCGTACGACATCCCGGCGGTATGGGTCAGGAGGTGCCGGATGGTGATCGGCCGGGCCACCGGCACGACGCGACGGACGGAGGTACCGGCGGAGTCCTCCGACTCGGAGACCGTGGCGCTGGCCATGCCCGGCAGCCACCGGGAGATCGGATCCGAGAGGGCGAGCACGCCCTCTTCAACCAAGGTCATCGCGGCGACCGAGGTGAGCGCCTTGGTCTGCGAGGCAATCCGAAAGAGGCTCGCGGGTTCCATCACCCGACCCGCCTCACGATCCGCCATGCCGGTGGCGTGCTGGTAGACCACCTGGCCGTCCCGCATCACGACGGCAACGATTCCGGCCGCCTTGCCCTCGGCCACCACACCATCGAGATAGTCGGTGAGTCGGCCCATGCCGGCCGGGTCGACCGCGGCTGCCTGCCCGGCGGCATGCGCCGGAACGGCCAGCAGGAGTGTCATGAGGACGCTCGGGCGCATCGCATTGCTCCAAAATGGGGGACCGCTGAGAATCCCCCCGATCAGTCGATCCCGCAAGTCGGCGCCCGGCTATCATTCCCGAGCCAGCCCCCTTCACCACTCGCCCCCGATGCCCATGCCTCCCTTCCATCTTGCCTTTCCCGTCGATGACCTCACCGCGGCGCGGCGCTTCTATGGCGACCTGCTCGGCTGCCCCGAGGGTCGCTCGTCGGACCAGT
>JAHEFN010000260.1 GCA_024640185.1 Gemmatimonadota bacterium
GGCGACCCGCTGCACCGAGGCGATCCCCCCGGTGGCGACGATCGCGTCGGTCACCGTGTCGCGGAAGGCCTCGGCCACCTCGACGGCGGTCGCCGGTCGACCGCCACCGGGAGGGCCTCCTGCGGCGGAGGGCGCATCGTCGCCGCCGCAGGCGACCAGCGCAGAAAGCAGGAGGACGGAGCGGAGCGTCGGACGGTGGGTCACGGTTGACTCGGGGTGGGAGCGGAAGCGAAACGATGACCGAGAATCGCCTCGAGGGCAGTCCGGGTCAGTCGAACCTGATAGCGGGCCTGCACCAGGTCGGCTTGGGCCTGCACGAGTTGTGTTTGGGCGTCGAGCAGTTCAAGGACGGTTGATGCCCCGGCCCGATAGCGAGCCTCCTGCACCCGAAGGACTTCGGTGGCGACGGCCACCCCGGATCGGGCCAGGACCATGGTGCGGGCCGCCACCTGGTTGCCGGTGTAGGCCTCGGTGACATCCCGGCGGGCGGCCCGTTCAAGGTCGCCGCGGATCGCCCTCGCCACATTGCGCGCCGCCGAGAGTTGCTCCACCGCCACCTCACGCCGACCGCCGTCCCAGAGTGCCCACGAAAGGTTCACCCCGATCGAGCGCCGGGTGGTGGCCGTGGGGAAGAACTTCTGGTCGAACGCCGAGAGACCACCGGTGAGCGAGATCGTCGGCAGGTAGCTGCCCCGCTGCGCGCTGAGGGACGCCTCGGCGGCGCGCTCGTTGGCACGGGCGCTCCGCCAGGCGGGACCCTGGCTCACCGCGAGCTGGACCGCCTCCCCCAGCGAGAGCGGCAACGGATCGGTCACCACCTCGCCGAGGGAGGCGGCATCGACGGGGCCACCGGCGCCGACGCGTCGGCCGAGTTGCAGGCGACTGACCGTCAGGGCCGCCTCCCGACCAAGCATCTCGATTTCCGCTCGCTGCACCTCGAGGAGGATCTGCAGCGAGTCGCTTTGCACCGTGGCACCGCTGGTGACCCGGGCACGGGCCAACTCGAGCTGCGCCGTGGCCCGGGTGTGGCGCTGCCGGGCCACGTCCAACAACTCACGTGCCCCGAGCACATCGTAGTAGTCGCGCTCGGTCTCCAACGCCGTGAGGAACCGCTGGCCGAGCTCGCCCGCCTGCGCCACCTCGAGCAGCTCACCGAGGCGGCGGCTGGTCTGCCAGTTGGTGCCACCGTTGAAGAGGGTGTAGCTGGCCGTGAGGGCATACGAGCCACTGGCGGCAGCGGCGGCGCCAATGCCGATGTTGAACTGTGACGTCGAGAACTTCGCATAGTTGGCGGTGGCGGTGACGGTCGGGGTGAAGAGCGACAGCTTCGCCGCCCGCCGTCCCCATTCAGCGGTCTCAAGCTGCCCGACGGCCTGCACATAGTTCGGATCGAGTCCGACCGCCGCCTCGAGGGCTTGCTCAAGGGTCACCACGGGAAGGGTGTCCTGCGGCGGCGTCACGGCAAGCGTCAGTGCCAGCAATCCGGTGCCGAGCATCAGGCGACCTCCGCCGGTTCAGGGGCCGGGGCGGGGACCGTGTGACGGTCGTGCAGCCGCTCGAGCAGCATCCAGACCACCGGCACCACCAGCAGGGTCATCACGGCCGAGAAGGCCACGCCGCCGACGATGGCATAGCCCAGCGGGCGACGGGACGCCGACCCGGCGCCAAGGCCGATCGCGATCGGCAGCGCCCCCATGATGGTGGCCACCGAGGTCATCAAGATCGGCCGGAAGCGAATCCGGCCGGCTTCGAGGATGGCCTCGAGCCGCGCCATGCCGCGCGCACGTTGCTGGTTGGCGTATTCGACCAGCAGGATCGAGTTCTTGGTCACCAACCCCACCAGGAGAATCATCCCGATCTGCGAATAGAGGTTGATCGTGGCGCCAGCGAGCTTGAGGGTGAACAGCGCCCCGATCACCGCGAGCGGCACGGCGATCAACACCGTGATCGGGTGCACCAGTGACTCGAACTGCACCGCCAACACCATGAAGACCACCAGGATCGCCAGGCCGAAGGCGAAGAGCAGGTCGTTGCCGCTCTCCTCGAGCTCCCGCGCCTGACCACCGAGGGCCACGGTGGTCCCGGGCGGCAACTCGGCGCGGGTGATCGCGTTGAGGGTGTCGATCGCCTCGCCGAGGGTGAAGTCGGCGGTCGTCGCCGCGCTGAGCGTGAAGTTGCGGACTCTCTGATAGTGCGCGATCGATGGCGGCCCACTCGACTCTTCGATGGTCGCCATGGCATCGAGCCGGGCCAGGCGGCCCTGGGCGGTCCGGACAAAGATGTTGTCCATCTCCGAAGGGGTGGCGCGGTCCGCCGGGTCGAGCTGAAGAAGCACGTTGTAGAGCTTGTTTTCCCGCGTGAAGGTCCCCGCCCTGCTGCCACCAAGGAGGGTCTGCAACGTGCTGGAGATGTCGGCGACCGCCACCCCGAGATCCTCCGCCCGATCGCGATCGTAGGCCACCGTCAACTCCGGCTTGTTGACCTTCAGGTCGGTGTCGACATTCACCAACCCCGGGATCGATCGGGTGGCGGTCAGCAGCCTGTCCCTGGCCACCAGCAGCGAGTCATAGTTGGGATGGCGGACGATGAATTGCACGGCCTGACCCATGCCACGTCCCACCGCTGGCGGGTTGGCCAGGAACACGAACGCCCCAAGCACCCCGAAGACCTGGGGGCGAAGTCGGGCCAAGATGGTCTCGGCATCGGCGGTCCGCTCCTCGATCGGATTGAGCACCACCCCGGCGAACCCCGAGTTCGGTCCTCCCCCGTTGCCGATCGAGGCGAAGACCAGGTTGACGTCCGGGTCTGCCATCAGGATTTGCTCGGCCTGGGCGACATACCGATCGGTGTAGTCGAGGGTGGCACCCTGAGCCGAGATCATCGCCCCGTAGAGGATGCCGCGATCATCGGCCGGGATGAACTCCCGCTTGAGCGTGCCGAAGACCGCAAAGGCCGCCACCGCGAGCGCCCCCGCGGAACCCAGCACCAGCAAGGGGTGCCGGAGCGCACGGGCGAGCAGCGCCGCATAGCCGTTGGCCATCCCATCGAACCCCTGCTCGAGCAGCTGGTAGGTGCGACCATGCTGCTTGGGGACCCGCAGAATCCTCGAGCAGAGCATCGGCGTCAGGGTCAGTGCCACGAACCCCGAGAGGAACACCGCGCCCGCGAGGGCGATACCGAACTCATTGAAGAGCCTGCCGGTGTTGCCCTGCAGGAATGCCAGGGGCACGAAGACCGCGATGAGCGACGCCGTGGTGGCAATCACCGCGAAACCGATCTCACGGGTGCCCTCGCGGGCCGCCGTGACGGGATCCTTGCCCAATTCCTCCTGGTGTCGGTAGGCGTTCTCGAGCACGATGATCGCGTCATCGACCACGATGCCGATCGCCACCGTCAGCGCCAACAGGGTGAAGTTGTTGATCGTGTAGCCGAGCCAGAACATGATCGCGAAGACGGCAATGATCGAGGCCGGGATGGCGAGGGCCGGGATCAGCGTGGCCCGCAGGTTCCTCAGGAAGAGAAAGATGATGATCACCACCAGCACGCCGGCCTCGATCAGCGTCCACTTGGCATCATCGACCGAGCGGCGCACGAATTCCGCCTGATCGAAGGACGGACTGATCGACATCCCCGGGGGGAGGGCGTCCTGAATGATCGGCAGCTCGGCACGGATCGCGTCCGAGACCTTGATCAGGTTGGCCTTCGACTGGCGAATGATCCCGACCGCAACAGCCTGCTGTCCGTTCAGGCGAAAGATGGTCCGATCGTTCTCGGCACCGAGCTCGACCCGGGCGACGTCGCGGAGCTTGACCGGGACCCCTCCCACGTTGGAGACCACGATCTCGGCGAATTCCTCCGGGGTGCGGAGCTGCCCCAGGGAGCGGACGGTGAACTCCCGCTGGCTCGACTCGATTCGGCCGGCCGGCAGCTCGACGTTCCGGGTCTGGATCGCCCGGGCGACGTCCTGCACGGTGAGGCCACGAGAGGCGAGGGCGTCGGCATCCAGCCAGACCCGCATG
>JAHEFN010000026.1 GCA_024640185.1 Gemmatimonadota bacterium
TGCTCGAGGCCCCCCCAGAACCGTCCGAGTTGCTGTTCACCGAGTCGCTCGGCGAGGTCGCGGAAGGTGACGACTGGTCCTCGGCCGAACTCCCGGGTGGGATCGTGACGGAGTCCCTGGCCGCCCTCTTTCACGGCCAGGGACATCTCGACCAGGCCCTCGAGGCCTACGCCGCGCTCGTGGCGCGGGACCCCGGGAATCCAGTGCTGGCGGAACGCCACGAGGCGGTCCTGCGGGAAGCTCAGGCCAACCAGCCCCCACCCCTCGATGCCCGGCGCAGCGGCGGTCGGAGTGTGGTCGACTGGCTCGGCGCGGTGGCCGCGGCGCGCCCCGCCCCCGGTCGCCGCCCGCCAGCGTCCTTCGATGCCTTCTACGAGGCACCACCGGCCCCCCCCACGGCCACCGCAGACTTCGATGCCTTCCAGCGGTGGCTCAAGGAGCTCGAGCGATGAGACGGGTTCTGGTGCTCAACGGCCCCAACCTGAACCTCCTTGGCACTCGGGAGCCCGGGATATACGGGACGGCCACCCTTGCCGATATCGAGGCAGCGGTCACGGCCCGGGCGAAGGTGCTGGGCGCCGAGGTCCGCTTCCTCCAATCGAATCATGAGGGCGATCTGGTCGACGCGGTCCAGCAGGCGGCGACCGATCGGGACGGCGCCATCGTCAACCTCGGCGGGTACACCCACACCTCCATGGCGATCCGGGACGCGTTGCTGGCCGCGCCGCTGCCGTTCGTCGAAGTTCACCTCAGCAACCTCTTTCGGCGCGAGGAGGCGAGACATCATTCGGTGACGGCGGACTTGGCGATCGGCATCGTGGCAGGCTTCGGCGCTCGCGGGTACGAACTCGCGCTCGAGGCCTTGGTCGCCCACCTCGCCGATGGATGATCCCCGGGTCTCACGCCAGTCCGCCCTGCTCGGCGTCCTGGCCGGCCACGAGCTCGACGGCCTGCTGGTCAGTCATCTCCCCAACATCCGGTGGCTGACGGGTTTCACTGGCTCTGCCGCCATCCTCCTCATCGCTCCCGGCCGATGCACGCTGGTGACCGACTTCCGGTACGCCAGTCAGGCGCCCCAGGAGGTCGGTGACCTGGCGGAGGTGCACATCGCCCCCAGGAGCGTCTGGGGCCGGGTCAGTCGTCTGCTGGCAGACACGCCCGGGAGCCGGATCGGCTTCGAGTCCCATGTGGTCACCGTCCGGGATGCCGATCGACTGAAGGGTTACCTCGGCACCCGGCTGGAACCCGCCGCCGACCTGGTGGAGTCGCTGCGCATGGTGAAGGACCCCAGTGAAGTCGAGGCGATGCGGGAGGCCGCCGCACTCGCCCAGGAGGCACTGGCGGCGGTGGTCCCCACGATCCGGGTGGGGGAGCGGGAGCTCGACGTTGCCTCGCGGTTGGAGGCGGCGCTGCGGCAACGTGGCAGCGAGTGGCACCCGTTCGAGACCATCGTCGCGTCCGGTCCCCGTTCGGCCCTCCCCCATGCCCGGACATCCGACCGGGTTCTGGAGCGCGGCGAGTTCCTGTTGCTCGACTTTGGAGCCATCGTCCGGGGCTACTGTTCCGACCTCACCAGGACCTTCGTCTTGGGCCCGGTCGACCCCAGGCAGCGCGCCATCTACGAGTTGGTGGAGTCGGCCCAGCGACTCGCCCGGGAGGGGATTCGGGCAGGGATGCTCGGTCGGGATGCCGACGCGCTGGCCCGTGATCCCATCGCGGAACGGGGCTACGGCGAGGCATTCGGCCATTCCCTCGGCCACGGATTGGGGCTTGAAGTCCATGAGGCACCGCGCCTTGCGGCCACCAGCGAGGCAGCGCTTCCGCCGGGAGCGGTGGTCACGGTGGAGCCGGGAATCTATCTTCCGGGTTGGGGCGGGGTTCGCCTCGAGGACGATGTCTGGCTCTCGCCGGACGGTCCGGTTCTGCTGTCTGACGGCCGGACCACCCTTGTTCAACTCGACGCCTAGGTCGGAGCATTCGTGGCAACAACGGCGGACATCCGCAATGGACTCGTGATCGCCCTCGACGGGCGACTGCTCCAGATCATCTACTTCCAGCACGTCAAGCCGGGGAAGGGGAGTGCCTTCATCCGAACCAAGCTCCGTGATGTCCGTACCGGTGCCGTGCTCGACAAGACCTTCTCCTCCGGGGAGAAGCTCGACGACATCAGGCTCGAACACCGGCCGATGAGCTACTCGTACCGTGATGGGGACTTCTACCACTTCATGGACCTCGAGACCTTTGACGACATCATGCTCACCGAGCAGCTGATTGGCCCGGAGCAGTTGAAGTACCTGAAGGAAGGGATGGAGTGCACCGGCCTGGTGCACGGGGAGTTGGTCATCCTGTTGGAACTGCCGAATTTTGTGGAACTCACGATCGTCGAGACGGACCCCGGCATCCGGGGCGACACGGCATCGGGTGGGACCAAGCCCGCAACACTCGAGACCGGCGCCGTGGTACAGGTGCCGCTCTTCGTCGAGCCGGGTACCGTGATCCGTGTTGACCGGCGCGACGACAAATACCTGACGCGCGTATGAAACCCGAAGAGATGCAGGACCTCGCCCGCGCCATGGAGAAGGTGCCCGGACTCAAGGGCATCGACATGCGCGACGTTCGCCGACTCGCCCGGCTGTTGCACGATCACCCTGAGATCGGTTCGATCGAGCTCAAGGGGTTCTTCGGCACCGGCGTGGTCATGTCCCGGACGAACCAGGGAGCCGGAGCCGCGCCGCAGTGGGCGCCGCCGCCTCAACCCGCCCCCGTGCCGGCGGCCGCCGAGGCTCCCCCCGCGGCCGCGCCTGCGGCACCGGCGGCCTCGTCGCTGAAGGAGGTCAAGTCGCCGATGGTCGGCACCTTCTACTCGCAGCCGGAGCCTGGCGCCGAGCCGTACGTGCGGCCGGGCTCACGGATCGCTGACGGGCAGACGGTCTGCATCATCGAGGCGATGAAGATCATGAACGAGATCGAGGCCGAGTTCTCCGGCGTGGTCCGCGAGGTCTGTGTCGAAGACGCCTCGCCGGTGGAGTACGGCCAGGTCCTCTACCGCGTCGACCCCAATGGGTGAGCCGACGATTCCGGTTCCCGGCGGCGATGCCGTCACCGGTGAGGATGCCGGGGCCTTCCAGTTCAGGCAGGCGATCGTGGAGATGGTCCGCCGCGGCGCCTCGGACCTGCTGCTCAAGGCCGGCCGGCCACCCACGGTCCGCATCAACGGTCAACTCAAGATGCTCGAGATGCCGCCGCTCAGGCCGGAGGAATTGAAGTCGCTGGCCGAGTCGTTGATGACCCCCCGACAGATCCGAGACTTCGCCGAGGTCAAGGAGGCCGACTTCGGCATCGGCGTCCCGGGCATCGGGCGATTCCGGACCAACGTCTACCAGCAGCGCGGCACGGTGGCGTTCGCCTTCCGGGCGATTCCCTACGAGGTGCGCTCGATCCGGGAACTGCTCCTGCCTGAGGTGCTCGAAGAGGTGGCCATGCGGCCGCGTGGCCTGGTGCTCGTCACCGGGATCACCGGCAGTGGCAAGTCGACCACCCTCGCCGCGATGATCGATCACATCAACCGTCATCGCCGGGTCAACCTCATCACCATCGAGGACCCGATCGAGTTCCTGCACCGTGATCAGCACGCCAACGTCTCCCAGCGGGAGGTTGGCAGTGACACCCTCTCCTTCGTGGGGGCCCTCCGCCACGTGCTGCGTCAGGACCCCGACGTGATCCTGATCGGCGAGATCCGGGACCAGGAGACGATGGACACCGCATTGAAGGCGGCGGATACCGGCCACCTGGTGCTCTCGACGATCCATACCACCGATGCGACCCAGACCATCTCGCGCGTGCTGTCGTTCTACCCCCCACACCAGCACGGCGAGATCCGCATGTTGCTCTCGACGGCCCTGGCGTGCGTCACCTCGATGCGGCTGGTGCCGCGCGCCGATGGTGAGGGCCGGGTACCGGCGTGCGAGGTGCTCATCAACACCGCGGCGGTGGCCGACAACATCCGTGCCACCGACAAGGCGCTCAACATTCCCGACCTGATCGCCGAGGGCGGCACCAGCTACGGGATGCAGAGCTTCGACCAGTCGCTGATGCGGTGGTACCAGGAAGGGATCATCTCCTACGAGGACGCGGTGTTCCACGCCACCCATCCGAGCGAGTTTGCACTGCGGGTCTCCGGCGTCAGCGCGGCCAGCGACCGAACCTTCGACGACATTGGCGACAAGGGCCGCTCCTGATGTTTCGAAAGGTCCTGATTGCCAATCGGGGTGAGATCGCCCTGCGAGTCATCCGTGCGTGCCGGGAGTTGGGGGTTCGCACGGTCGCCGTCTACAGTGAGGCGGATCGCGAGTCGTTGCATGTCCGCTTTGCGGATGATGACATCTGCATCGGGCCTCCGCCGAGCCGCCTCTCCTATCTCCGCATCCCCGCGCTGATCGCCGCGGCAGAGCTGACCGGGGCCGATGCGATCCATCCCGGCTACGGCTTTCTCGCCGAGAACGCCGAGTTCGCCGACACCTGTGCCGCCTCGAACATCGCCTTCATCGGTCCCACCGGGGACCAGATCCGGGCGATGGGCGACAAGGCCTCGGCCCGGCGACTGGCGAAGGAGGCCGGTGTGCCGACGGTGCCCGGATCGCCGGGGGTGATGGCGAGCGCCGAGGAGGCCCTCCCGGTCGCGGAGGAGATCGGGTTCCCGGTCATCATCAAGGCCACCGCCGGCGGCGGCGGCAAGGGGATGCGCATCGCCCGCGATGCCGACGAATTCCCCCAGCTGTTCTCGCTGGCGCAGAACGAGGCCCTCTCGGCCTTCGGCAACGGTGAGGTCTACGTCGAGAAGTTTCTCGACCGACCCCGGCATGTCGAGATCCAGGTGATGGGGGACAGCCACGGCAGCGTGGTGCACTTCGGGGAGCGGGACTGCTCGGTGCAGCGGCGCCACCAGAAGCTGATCGAGGAGGCCCCCTCACCGGCGCTGACCGGCGAGTTGCGCGAGGCGATGGGGACCGCTGCGGTGCGACTGGCTGAGGCGATCGGGTACGTCGGCGCCGGCACGGTGGAGTTTCTCCTCGATGAGGACGGCTCGTTCTACTTCATGGAGATGAACACCCGGATCCAGGTCGAGCATCCGGTGACCGAGATGGTCACCGGACGTGACCTGGTGAAGGAACAGATCCTGATGGCCGCCGGTGGCAAGGTCGATCGTCGGGGCAAGAAGCTGCGTGGGCACGCGATCGAGGTTCGGATCAACGCCGAGGATCCGTTCAAGAACTTCCAGCCCAGTCCGGGGCTGATCACGGCCTATCATCCACCGGGTGGCCCGGGCGTCCGCGTCGACACCCACGTCTATGCGGGGTACACCGTACCGCCGTACTACGACTCCTTGTTGGCCAAGTTGATCGTCCATGGCCGCGACCGCGCGGAAGCACTGGTCCGCCTGGGGCAGGCACTCGACTCCTTCATCCTCGAGGGTGTCACCACGACGATCCCGTTCCTGGCCAGGGTGATCGCCCACCCGGAGTTCGTCGCCGGGACGATCGACACCAAGTTCATCGAACGGCAACCGCAGCTTCTCAAGCCCGAGCCGGTCGAGGACGCGTGATCGATGTCGCCTTCGCGCCCAACGACGTGGTCGCGGCCGACGTCGCAGGGCGCGCCATGGTGGTCATCGACGTGTTGCGGGCCACCACCACGATCTGCACGGCGATGGCCCATGGGGCACGGGCCATCATCCCGGCAGCCGACCCCGGCGATGCCTCCCGGCTGGCGGAGGCGCTCGACAAGCGCGAGGTGATCCTCGCCGGTGAACGGCACTTGCAACCGATTCCCGGTTTTCACCTGGGCAATTCTCCCGCCGAGATGACCGCCGAGCGGGTGCGAGGCAAGACGATCGTGATGACCACCACCAATGGCACGCGGGCCCTGCTTGCCACCGTGGGAGCCCAACAGGTCGTGGTCGCCAGCGGGGTGAACCTGACCACCGCTGGCGAAGCCGCTCGGGCGATGCTCGCGGAGACCGGCCGGTTGTTGGTCCTCTGCGGTGGCCGTGAGAGCGGTTTCGGGTTGGATGATGCCTATATCGCCGGGCGCATCGTGCTGGCGGCCCTCGGTGGCCGCCGGACGCGCAAGGGTCTCAACGACTCGGCCATCGCCGCCGTCGACATCGTTCGCCGATACGGCACCCGCCTCGATCGGGTGCTCGCCCTCTCCGAAGCCGGCCGCAGCCTCCACCATGAAGGCTACCGCGACGACCTCGCCTACTGTGCTGCTGTCGATCGTCACCCCGTCCTGCCGGTCTTTCACGACCGCCGGGTGACCCTGCCCGTGACGGGGGCCGCGGCGTGAGCGAGCAGACCCGTCAGCGATTGGCGTCGACCAGCGCCCTCGCCCTCGGGGCGTTCCTGGCGATCGTGTTGGTACCGATCAACCTGACGGGTCCGGTCGGCGCGACGCTTGGCCCCGTGTTGTGGCGGATGCTCGGGCTCGGCGCGTTGGGGGTGCCGCTGCTCGGGATGGCGGTCGGGCTGGCCGGTTTCGGGCGCCTCGGCCCACTCGACCAGAAACGTGCCGCGATCCTCGTGGCGGTCTTCTCCATGCTGGTGCCGTTCACCATCGGGGTGCTGACCCGGATCAGTCAGGCCGACTTCCTGCCGCCGCTGGCCGAATGGCGGATGGCGGCTCGCACCGTCGGTTGGTTTCCCGGCTTCCTGGCCCGGAGTGCCCTCGATTCGATCGGGGTTGTGGGAGGGTTGATCGTCGCATTCATCGCGCTGACCGGGGCCACCTTGGGGACCCTCGCGTGGCATCCGCTGCGGCGACTCGAGGAGGGGCCTGCGCCGAAGCCCGCGACCGTCAAGCCGGAGAAGCGGCCACCGGTTCGTGTGGCCCCGCCGGAGCCCGAGCCGGCCAGGTCGGTCGCCGAACCGGACCCTCAGGCAGGGCTGGGGGGCGAAGACGATCCTGACGACCTCCCCCCGCCGAGGGTCATCGACGATGAGGCCCTGCCACCGATCGACCTCCTCTCCACCCCCGTGGTCGGCAACGCGTCCGGGGACGAGGAGGAGCTGCAACGACTCGGCGAACGACTGATGGAGACGCTCCGAACCTTCAAGGTCGAGGGCACCCTCGGTGGCATCACCAGTGGCCCCTCGGTCAGCCAGTTCGAGGTGGTCCCCGCGGCGGGAGTGAAGGCCGGTCGGATCGTCGCCCTCGCCGACGACCTGGCGATCACGATGCGGGCCACCTCGCTGCGGGTGGCACCGATCCCGGGCCGGGGGGCGGTCGGCGTGGAGATCGCCAATCCCAACCCCCGAATGGTGACGATCCGGGAACTGCTCGAGAGCGAGGCATGGCGGAAGTCCCCGGCGACCCTGCCCGTCGTGCTCGGGCGCGACCTCGAGGGCCGGCCGGTCATCGCCGACCTCGCCCGGATGCCCCACCTGCTCGTGGCGGGTGCGACCGGCAGCGGGAAGTCCGTCGCCATCAACGCGATCATCACCTCGCTGATCTACCGCTACACGCCACGTGAATTGCGGCTGTTGATGATCGACCCGAAGATGGTCGAGTTGTCGATGTACAACGACCTGCCGCACCTGAAGCACAAGGTCGTCACCGACAACCACGATGCGGCGGCGGTCTTCAAGTGGGCCGTCTTCGAGATGAACCGTCGCTACGAACTGCTGCATGCCAACGGCGCGAGGCAGGTCTCCGACTTCAACCGCAAGGTGCGTGACGGTCGGCGCCTGAAGAACCCGGAGTCCGCCCGGCCGACCCTGACGACCATCGCCAGGGAGGGCGATGGTGCCCCGGCGGGGGAGGCGGAGTGGAACGAGGAATACACCGACGGCATCCTGCCGATGATCGTGGTGATCGTCGACGAGCTGGCGGACCTGATGATGACGGTGCAGGGGGAGGTCGAGCGCCCCTTGGCGATGTTGGCACAGAAGGCCCGGGCCATCGGCATCCACTTGATCCTTGCGACCCAGCGACCCAGCGTGAACGTCCTGACCGGGCTCATCAAGGCGAACTTCCCCAGCCGCATGGCGTTCCGCGTGGCCAGCAAGGTCGACTCGCGGACGATCCTCGACCAGAACGGCGCCGAGGCCTTGCTGGGCAATGGCGACATGCTCTGGATCCCACCGGGGCGCAATGAGCCGGTGCGGATCCAGGGCGCCTTCATCAGCACCGAGGATACCGAGTCGCTGATGAAGTGGTACGAACTCCGCCGTGACGGGATGATTCCGGTCGGCGCGGAGAACGAGACCGACATCCTCGAGATGGTCCGGGCGATGGCGGGTGACGGTGATGGGGCCAGCGGCGGCAACGGCAGTGACCGCGACGCGCTCTTCAAGCAGGCGGCCGAGACCTGTGTCCAGAACCAGGGCGGCAGCACCTCGCTCCTCCAGCGGCGACTGGGGATCGGCTACGGTCGGGCCGCACGGATCATCGACCAGTTGCACGATGCCGGCATCCTCGGGCCGCCGAACGGCAGCAAGCCGCGCGATGTCTTGATTGGCGTGCACCAGGTGGACGAGTACACCGCGTAGTTCCTGCCGTTCGAGCACGGACGGCACCCCACGAACCACACCGATTCCACACCATGCGCGCCTTCCCCGCGAGGGCGGCACCCTCCGTGAGCGAATCACGTTTCCGGGATCCTCGATGCGCGATTTGGAGACCGTCCCACCGACGGCCAGCGGATATCCTGTCGCATGCGCCCCGCGATTCCTCCCGAAGCTTGGACCGACCCCCGCCACCGGCTCGGCTGGGAGGCCGAGATCGTCGCGGCGAAGTGGCTCGAGCGACGGAGCTGGACGATCGAGGCCCACCGGTGGAAGATGGGCCGAAACGACCTCGACCTGGTGGCCAGGAAGGCCGACTTGGTGCTCTTCGTGGAGGTCAAGCTGCGCCGAGGCCGGCGGGTCGGTGCGGGGGAGGAGGCCGTCACGCGACGAAAGCAGCGGCGGCTGGAGCGGGTGGCCTGGGGATGGATCCTCCGGCATGGGCGGGGTGGCGACCGCTACCGCTTCGACGTGATCACCCTCGACGCCGCTGGGCCGGGGGCCCGGGTGACCCATATCCCAGACGCCTGGCGACCGGGGTGGCGGTGAATATCTTGGAGTGGAGTGAAATCAGTCACTGCGAGAGTGTTGCTTCGGGAAGCATTCGGTTGTACTTTGGTGCGTGTTCGGTCTGTGGAGCGAATTCATCCACATGGTCACCACTTTTATCATCTCCTGTCAAACGCCTATCGTGAGGTCAAGATGGCATCCGATTCGAACCGCAAGAAGGCTCTCAACCTCGCCATCGCCCAGATCGAGAAGCAACTGGGGAAGGGGACCATCATGCGGATGGGGAGCGACGCTCCCCGCGTGAAGATCGCCGCGATCTCGACCGGGGCGATCAACCTCGATGCCGCGACCGGTATCGGCGGGATTCCCCGTGGCCGGATCACCGAGATCTATGGCCCGGAGTCGTCGGGCAAGACCACCCTGTCGCTCCACCTGGTCGCCAACGCCCAGCGGGCCGGCGGGGTCGCGGCCTACGTCGACGCCGAGCATGCCCTCGACATCGAGTACGCCCGCAAGCTCGGGGTCAACATCGATGACCTGCTCGTCTCCCAGCCGGACACCGGCGAACAGGCGTTGGAGATCGTCGAGATCCTGGTCCGCTCCGGTGCGGTCGACCTGGTGGTCATCGACTCGGTGGCCGCGCTGGTGCCCAGAGCCGAGATCGAAGGGGAGATGGGTGATTCGCACGTCGGCCTGCAGGCCCGGTTGATGAGTCAGGCGCTTCGGAAGCTGGCCGGCTCGATCAACCGTACGCACTGTGCGGTGGTGTTCATCAACCAGCTGCGCGAGAAGATCGGGGTGATGTTCGGCAATCCCGAGACGACCACCGGCGGCAAGGCGCTCAAGTTCTACGCCTCGATGCGGTTCGATATCCGGAGGATTGGCGCGGTCAAGGAGCGTGATGCGGTGATCGGTTCGCACGTCCGGGTGAAGGTGGTCAAGAACAAGGTGGCGCCACCCTTCAAGCAGGCGGAGTTCGACGTGATGTTCGACGAGGGGATCTCCCATACCGGATTGCTGGTCGACCTCGGAAGTGAGGTGGGAATCATCCAGAAGTCGGGGGCGTGGTACTCCTACGGCGACCAGCGGATCGGACAGGGCCGGGAGAATGCCAAGCTGTTCCTCAAGGACAACCCGGTGCTGATGGCCGAGGTCGACGTCAAGGTGAAGGAGTCCCTGGGGATCCTCCCTGGCGCCGTCGATGCCGAGGCCGAGACGGAGGCCGAGGCCGCCGGGGCGGCATCGGACGACGACAAGTGATTGTCGAAGGTCTGGTCCCGGATCCGAGGCGGCGTGGAAGCGTTCGCATCGTGGTCGGCGGCCAGACGGCGTGGACGGTGCCGGCCGAGGTCGTCGATCGGCTGGCACTGGTCGAGGGCGGGTCTCTGCCCTCGACCGCCGCGGCAGTCCTCGATGCTGCGGCCGACGAGGAGGGGGCCTTTCGGGCGGCACTGCGGATGCTGGAGCGCCGGTCGCACAGTCGTGCGGAGCTGGCTCGCAAGCTGCTCCGCAAGGGCCACCGTGAGGCTGCAGCGGATGGGGCGCTCGATCGCCTTCATGCGCTCGGCCTCCTCGACGATGCCGCGTTTGCCGAGCACTATGTCGCCACGCGAGCCGGACGCGGCACCGGCCCGGCCCGGCTCCGCCGGGACCTGGCAGCGCTCGGTGTGGCGCCCACCGACATCGAGGCGGCGATCGCGACGGTCGGCCGAGGTGGGGTGGCCGATCCATGGCAGAAGAGCCTCGCCCTGGCGACGCGGCGAGCCGCCTCGATGGAATCGTTGCCCAGACTGACACGGATCCGCCGCTTGACGACCTTCCTGGCCCGGCGAGGCTTTGCCGGGGAGGAGGCCCGGAGGGCAATCGACGGGCTGGTGGGGACGGCAGACCGGGGCTGAGCTGCGGGTGGCAATGGCACGAATCCGGTTAGTTTTCCGGGCTATGAATGCCGCCACCATCCGCCGCCGATTCCTCGACTTCTTCACCGCGCGCGGCCACACCGAGGTCGACTCATCGCCGCTGGTGCCCGCGGACGATCCCACGCTGCTGTTCACCAATGCCGGCATGGTCCAGTTCAAGGATGTGTTCCTGGGCCTGGACCAGCGGGACTACCGGCGCGCGGTCAGCGCACAGCGCTGCGTCCGCGCCGGAGGCAAACACAACGACCTCGAGCAGGTCGGCCTGACCCGTCGCCACCACACCTTCTTCGAGATGCTCGGGAACTTCTCGTTCGGCGAATACTTCAAGCGCGACGCCATTGCCTACGCCTGGGAGTTCGTGACCTCACCCGACTGGTTGGGGATTCCCGCCGAGCGGCTCCGGGTCACCGTGCACCACAGCGACGACGAGGCCCGGGAGCTCTGGCGTGAGGTGACCGGCATTCCCGCCGACCGGATCTATGGCCTCGGCGACACGGACAACTTCTGGCAGATGGGGGATACCGGACCCTGCGGACCTTGTTCAGAGATCTTCGTGGACCTGGAGTGGTCGCCCGGTGCGGCACCGGAGGTGATCGCCACCGATCGCTTCGAGGCACTGGCCGAGTCCGGGCGATTCCTGGAGATCTGGAATCTGGTCTTCATGCAGTTCGATCGCAGCGCCGACGGCACCATGACGCCACTCCCCAAGCCGAGTGTCGACACCGGCGCGGGGTTGGAGCGGATCGCGGCCGTGCTGCAGGGGAAGGACGACAATTTCCATACCGAGCTGTTCCGGACCCTGATCGGTGAGGTCGAGTCGCTCGTGGGGGCGCCGTATCCCGGCGGCCCGGAGGGCACCGGGATCTCCTATCGGGTGCTGGCGGATCACGCCCGTGCCGTGGCGTTCCTGCTGATCGACGGCGTGTACCCCAGCAATGAGGGCCGGGGCTTCGTCCTGCGGCGGATCCTCCGACGAGCGGTGCGGCACGCCTGGCTCCTTGGCCGGCGGGAACCGACCCTCAGTGCCATCATACCGACCGTCGTCGCGTTGATGGGCGAGGCCTATCCGCTGCTCCGGGAAAAGGCCGAGTACCTCGTCGAGGTCGTCCACCAGGAGGAGTCACGGTTCCTGGAGACGATCGAGGCCGGCCTCGCCCGGTTGGATGACTTCTTCGCCACCGGCGCCACCGCCCTCGGGGGCACCGAGGCCTTCACGCTCTATGACACCTTTGGCTTCCCGATTGACCTCACCCAGCTGATCTGTGCCGAACGCGGGGTCGAGGTGGACGTCGAGGGTTTCGAGCAGGCCCTCGAGGAACAGCGCGCACGCAGCCGGGCGGCACGACCCACTGCCGCCGCCGGTGCCACCGGTCCAGCCATCATGACGACGACGACTCCGGCGGCGGCCTTCGTCGGGTACGATCGGCTGGAGGCCGAGACCACCACCGTGGCGCACGCCGAAGACGGCGATCAGCATGCGCTGGTGATCAGGGAGTCGCCGTTCTATGCCACCAGTGGTGGACAGACCGCCGATACCGGAACGGTCACCGGCGATGGCTGGCAGTTCCATGTCACCGATGTCCAGAAGGATCCCCAGCATGGCCAGCGCTTGCTCGGTACCCTCGAGGGGGCGTTTGTCCCCGGTGCCGTGCATGCAGTGGTCGACGGAGCGCGCCGCCGAGACATCCAACGCAACCACTCGGCGACCCATCTGGTCCACATGGTGCTTCGTCGGGCGCTCGGTGACCACGTCAGGCAGCAGGGGTCACTGGTCGAGCCGGGACGGCTGCGATTCGACTTCTCCCATCATGCGCCCATCGAGGCGGCAGCGTTGGAGGAGCTCGAGGGTGCGGTCAACGAACTTGTGCTGGCCAATGCCGAGACAGAGATCGAGGAGATGGCCCTTCCCGATGCCCTCAAGCGCGGTGCGATGGCCTTCTTCGCCGACAAGTACGGCGAGCGGGTGCGCGTCGTCACCATCGGCGATTCGGTCGAGCTCTGCGGCGGTACCCATGTGACCAGTGCCGGGGAGATCGGGCTCTTTCGCTTCTCGGCGCAGGGTGGGGTCGCCGCCGGGGTGCGCCGGATCGAGGCGGTCACTGGCCGCGGAGCGTATGCCGGGGTTCTCGAGGTTGAGCACCGGATCGGTGAATTGGCCGGGACCCTCCGGGCCCAGCCCGACCAACTGGAACGCAAGCTCGAGGCCCTGCTTGCCGAACGGGAGAAGTTGACGGCCAAACTGGCCCAGGTCATGGCCTCGTCGACGGCGGTTGAGGCCCTCGAGATTGATGCCGGTGCGGTTCGCCTGTTCGTGACCCCCACCGTGTCCGAGGATCGGGCGCAGCTGGGAGAGATGGCCGATGCGTTCCGGGCGGAACAGCGGACGGCGGCGGTCCTGGCCCTGGTGAACCCCACGGCGCCCACCGCGATCTCGCTTGCGGTGACCGATGACCTGGTGGGGCGGGGCAAGGACGCCAACGCCCTGATGAAGTTGCTGGCCTCGCGCTTCGACGGTCGCGGTGGCGGGCGGAAGACCTTCGCCTCGGGGTCGCTGGGGAGCCCGGCGGAAGCGGTGGCGGTGGAGTCACTGCCGGGGATCCTGCGGGAGTGGATCACCGAATGACCACGCGGATGGGGTGGTTCGAGGCCCACACCGCCGAGGCGCCACCGGTGCTGGTCGAGCGGGCGCGGCGGTTCCTGTCCACGCAGCCGGCGGAAGCCTCGATCGAGGCCGCGTTGGCCGGCGCCGCCACGGCAGCGCTTGCCGCCGCGATCGAGGTCGGGACCTCCCGCGAGGCGGCGCTCGACCTGTTGGCCGCCGATGCCCTGATCACCCTCGCCCTGCACGAGGGTGCCGAGCGGGATCCGGCCGGTCTCGGCGCATCTGCCAGGGCGCTGCGCATGGCGGCGGCCGATCAGGGGCGGACGTGATCGACCTGCACTCCCACCTGCTCCCGGGTGTTGACGATGGCTCGCGCAGCGTGCAGCAGTCGGTGGAGGTGCTCACCGCCTTCAAGTCGCAGGGTGTCACCGACATCGCCGCGACGCCGCACCTGCTGGCCTCGAAGGCCGCGGCGGGGTTCCCGCCGGAGCACGAGGCGGCGTGGCAACGACTCCTGCCACACATCCCGGCTGGCATCACCGTGCATCGCGGTGCCGAGATCATGCTCGACCGACCCCTGTCGCCGAAGATGCGAGAACGGGTGGTGACGATCAACCACAGCCGCTACCTGCTGGTGGAGTTCCCGCGAATGGTGCCGGC
>JAHEFN010000261.1 GCA_024640185.1 Gemmatimonadota bacterium
CGCGAGTCGGGGCGACACCATCGGCCAGCGCGTCGCGTACCAGCCGTAGCTCAGGAAGAAGAGCCCGGCAAAGAGGAGGGTCGGACCCAGCTCGGCCGCGCCGAAGACCGGTCCGGCCTCCGCCGTGACGGAGGGCATGATCATCACATAGCGCTCCAGCCACAGCGCCGTGAGCGAGATGGCGGTGAACAGCCCCAGCGTGAGGCGGGTCTTCTTGGCGCCAACCGAGATCAAGCCGGCAAAGGGAATCACGAACATCCCCAGGAACACCGCGCCACCGACCGGACGCCACGGCCCCCAGAGCCGCGAGAAGATGAAGCCGGTCTCCTCGGGAAGGTTGCCGTACCAGATCACCAGGAACTGGGCCCACATCAGGTAGGTCCAGAAGACCGTGAACCCGAACACCAGCTTGCCCAGGTCGTGCTGCTGCTTGCCGGAGATGTACTCCTCCAGCCCGACCGCCTTGCGACCATGCAGCATCAGCAGCGCCAACAGGGTGTGGCCACCGAGGAACGACCCCATGAAGTACCAGCCACCGAGCAGGTTGCTGAACCAGTGCGGCTGCAGGGCCATCATCGCATCGAAGGCGACGACCGTCATCGCCAGCGCGTAGGTCCAGGCATAGATCGGTGCCAGACGATAGATCCTGGTGTGGTTGGCCGCCTCGTCATACCCGGCGAGCAGCTTGTCGTACCGTGCCTGGGTCGCACCCGAGACCTTGTCGCGCACGGCCCGCAGGTCGGGCAGCATGTCGGCACGGAGCAGGGCCCGACCGACGAGGAAGAGGACCAACACCGCCCCGAAGAGTCGGACCGTCATCCACGGCCGTGACAACCACATCGCCTTGCCGGCCGAGAGCCCACCCAGCTCCTCGGCCATATGGCCGTAGATATCGTGATAGCCCACCGTGAGGATCAGCGCCAAGCCCACCAGGCAGACCGGGATCATCGCCGAGACGCCCTGGGAGAATCGCAGGATCACCCCGCTCCACTTGGAGTTGGCAATCTTGTAGACGGCCGTGATCGCCATCGAGCCCGCGGTGAGGCCGGTCCAGAAGACCCAGTTCACGTGGAAGGTGTGCCAGGCGCGGTGACTGCCATCACCCATCAGCGCCATGCCGAACAGGACGGCCCCCACCAGCGCCAATCCGGCACCGATCGGGGTGAAGGCCCGATATGACCCGGCAATGCTCTTGGCGGCGAGGCGATCGCTGACCGCGGCGGCATCCATCTGGCTCATGGCTGGCTCCCCGGTGCAATGCGCCGGAGGTGATCGACCACCGCCCAGCGATCCTCGATCCGGATGATCTTGTCGCCGTACTGCGGCATGATGAGACCGCCGTAGCGGATGTAGCTGTACAGGTAGCCATCGGTGAACCCGGCGACCCGCGTCGTGTTGAGCGCCGGTGCCGCCGGGGTGATTCCCCCGCCCGCCCCGGCCTGCCCATGACAGACCACGCAGTAGCGGGTGAACAACAGGTCGCCGCGTTCCGCGGTCACGACCGGCAGGTCGGCGGGCCGGGTCAACCGGTTGGCGGCAACGCTGTCGAAGCCGTACCGCGGGAACGGCGTGGCCGCCGGATCACCGGTGCCCCAGTCGGCCTCGGCGCCGGTCACCGGCACGATCCCCGCCGGGGTGTTCCGGGGGATGTCGGTGCGCTGGTACGGATGCACCGCCTTGGAAAGGATCATGTGATCGAACCAGGGCACGGCGTGCATCAGGTCGTCGGGGGACGGCACCTCGTTGTACCAGAAGTTGCAGCCACCGGCGCCGAGCAGGATCGTGGCGAGGAGGAGACTACGCATCATGCGACACCTCCACCGAGCCATGGCGTTCGAGCAGGGCCTGCACGTCGGGTGCCCGATCGGCGGGACACGGCACGAAGACACCGATCCGGTCATCGCTGAACTCCGGGGCGTAGGGTCGGCCCTTGAGGGACTTCCTCGCCGAGAGGATGAAGACGGCCGCCACCGAGGCGAGCGACCCGAACAGGATCATCAACTCGAAGCCGATCACCACGTAGGGGGGAATCGCCGCGATCGGCTTGCCGCCAACGAGCAATGGCCAGTCTCGGGACATCCAGATCGTGAGCCCGAAGCCCGACGCGCACCCGAGCAGGCCGCCGAAGAGGGTGAACAACCGGACATTGGAGATCGGGTCACCGATGGCGTCCTCGAGTTCGTGGTTGGGAGCGGCCGAATAGACGGTGAGGTCGGCATGGCCACCCGCCTTGAGCTCCCGAATCGCGTCGCACGCCCCGTCCACATGAACGAAGTGTCCCAAGACGCCCGGCACCACATGGCTGGCCATCAGTGCGCCTCCCCGCTCTTCCGGCGCGGCATCGGGATCATTTCCTTGATCTCCTGGATGGCCACGATCGGGAAGTTCTTGTAGAACAACGTGAACCAGAGTCCGAACCAGCCGAACGAGCCGGCCAGCAGGAACCAGTCAGCCCAGGTCGGGTTGAGCTGTCCCCAGGCGAACGGCAGGTAGTCGTTGGCCAGTGAGCCCACGACGATCACGTAGCGCTCGAACCACATCCCGAGGTTGATGAAGATCGAGATGACGAAGAGCGACGTCAGGTTGGTGCGAATCTTCTTGAACCAGAGCAGCTGTGAGACGAAGGCGTTGCAGATGATCATCGTCCACCCGGCCCACCAGTTGGGACCGAAGGCCCGGCGCCAGAAGGTGGCCTGCTCGAAGGTGCTGCCGGAGTACCAGGCGACGAAGTACTCCATCGCGTAGGCATAGAAGAGGATCGAGCCGGTGAACAGGGTCAGCTTGGCGAGGTTGTCGAAGTGGTACGAGGTGATCATGTGATCGAGCTTGAGCACCTTGCGCAGCGGGATCATCAACGTCAGCACCATGCCGATGCCGGAGTAGATCGCACCGGCAACGAAGTACGGGGCGAAGATGGTGCCGTGCCACCCGGGGACGATCGACGAGGCGAAGTCCCACGACACCACCGAGTGCACCGAGAGCACCAGCGGGGTCGCGAGTGCCGCCAGGTAGAGGTAGGCCCTGGTGTAGTGTCGCCACTGGGAGTCGGCCCCGGTCCAGCCAAGCGAGAGCGCCGAATAGAGCTTCTTGCGCCAACCACTGACGTGATCCCGGACCGCCGCGATGTCCGGCACGAGGCCGACCATCAGGAAGGTGCTCGAGACCGTCAGGTAGGTGGAGATGGCGAACACATCCCACATCAGCGGCGACTTGAAGTTGGGCCAGAGGTATCGCTGGTTGGGGTACGGCAGCAACCAATAGAACAGCCATTCCCGGCCAATGTGCAGGATCGGGAAGAGCGCCGCGGTCATCACCGCGAAGACGGTCATCGCCTCGGTCGACCGATAGACCGCCGTGCGCCATGGCGAGCGGAAGAGGAACAGGATCGCCGAGATCAGCGTCCCGGCGTGGCCGATGCCGACCCAGAAGACGAAGGTGGTGATGTAGACCGACCACATGATCGGCGGGGCGTAGCCGGCCAGACCGATGCCGTGCTTGAGTTCCGCCACGACGGTGGCAAAGAGCACCAGGGTGAGGAAGGCCATCCCCGCCACCAGCATGTAGTAGCCACGGGTCGGCGCGTCGGTGATCGTCCTGACGACGTCACGGGTGACCTCGGCATGACTCTGGGTCGGGCGGCTCGGGTCATGGGCAATCACGGCCATCTCAGTGCCCCTCCCCTGCTGCCGGTACGTGGGCCTCGGGTTCGACATGGCGCACCTTCGCCAGGTAGGTCACCGCCGGCATGACATTGGTCGCCTCCAGCATCGTGTACCCGCGTGCATTGCGCTTCCAGCCGACCACCTCGGCGTTCGGGTCCTTGACGTTGCCGAAGGCGATCGCGCCCGACGGGCAGTCCTGCTGGCAGGCGGTGACGATATCGCCATCGCGCACCGCACGATCCTCGAGCCTCGCGGTGTGCTGGGCGCCCCGGATCCGCTGGACGCAGAAGGTGCACTTCTCCATCACGCCCCGTG
>JAHEFN010000262.1:0-1868 GCA_024640185.1 Gemmatimonadota bacterium
CGATCACTCGGGCGGCTGGTGGAACCGGACATTGCCGCTGGTGTGGTTTCGATGATGCAGGACGTCGTGACCGAGGGCACCGGACGTGCGGCTGCGATCTCTGGGGTCTCGGTGGCCGGCAAGACCGGTACCGCCGAAGGGGGTGGCGGTCCCCACTCGTGGTTCATCGCCCTCGCCCCGGCCGAGAACCCGACCATCGCGCTCGCCGTGGTGATAGAAGGTGAGGGCACCGGAGGAACGGTCGCCGCTCCGATCGCCGGCGATGTCCTCCGGGCATGGTTCTCCGACGCCTAGCGACCCCCGGGACCACCCACTCGGCCGGACCGGGCCGGTCTCGGCGGCCGACCCCGCACAGGGATTGCAGCCGCCACGCGTAGATCGCATCGATTGCCGCGTCCGGCGAGACACGACTGTGGGTATGTAGCGCTGTTACCACCCTCCGGTACCATCCACGATCGTGGAATCCCCACGGGTCCTCTCGGACCGATACGCCCTCATCTCGCATCTCGCACGCGGCGGCATGGCCGATGTGTGGGTCGCCGAGGACCGACTGCTCGGCCGTCAGGTCGCGGTCAAGATCCTCCACGGCCAGTACGCCTCCAGTGAGGCGTTCGTGGAACGCTTCCGTCGCGAGGCCCAAGCGGCGGGCAACATCTCGCATGCCAACATCGTGGCCGTCTACGACTGGGGCCAGGACGGCGACACCTACTACATGGTCATGGAGTTGGTGCAGGGCCGAAACCTGCGCGATGTCCTCCGCAGCGAAGGAGCCCTGCTCCCGCGCCGGGTCGCAGAAATCGGCGCCGAAGTCGGCGTTGCCCTCAGCGTCGCTCACAACGGCGGCCTGGTCCACCGAGACATCAAGCCGGCCAACATCCTCCTGACACGTGACGGGGCGGTCAAGGTCGCCGACTTCGGGATCGCCCGGGCCTGGGACGAGAGCGACAACCTCACCAAGACCGGAGCCGTGATCGGCACCGCCACCTACTTCTCGCCCGAACAGGCGCAGGGTCAAATCGCCGACGCCCGCAGCGACATCTACTCGCTGGGCGTCGTCATGTACGAGTTGCTCTCCGGCCAGCCCCCATTCAGTGGCGAGAGCCCGGTGGCGGTCGCCTACCAGCACGTCCAGGAGCGACCCGAGCCACTCTCGCAACTCAACCCGAACGTGCCCCCGGGTTTGGAGGCGATCGTCGCCAAGGCGATGTCGAAGAATCCGACCGACCGCTACCAGTCGGCCGCCGAGATGGTCGAGGACATCGACCGACTGCTCGCCGGCCAGGTGCCCCACGCCGCGCCGCAGAACGAGGCGCCGACACGCATGGTCTCGCCGACTGGGCCCGGCCTGACACGAGAAGCAGCAGCAGCGTCGTATCAGACGGGTGACACCCGCTACGACACGAACCCCCCCTCGTACGAACAACCGATCTATCAGGAGTACGGCAGGAGCGACAAGACCACTCTGACCATCGGAGTGGTTGCCGCCATCGCTCTCCTCGCCCTCGGCATCATGATGCTGGTCCGCCTCATCGGTTCGACCGGCGGCGCCGACCTGGTCACGATTCCCGAACTGGCGGGCAACCAGCCGGCATCGGCGATCGAGGAACTGACCCGCCTCGGTCTGTCGATCGAGCAGCAGGTGGTCGCCAGCACCGAGATCGCCGCAGGGCTCGTCGTGGGCACCGACCCACCGGCCGGCTCCCAGGTCGAGCGCGGCGCCCTCATCCAACTGCTCGTGTCCGGGGGTGACGCCACCATCGCCGTTCCGAGAGTGGTGGACCTCACCGAGGATCAGGCACGAACTGCCATCGAGTTGAGCGGCCTCGAGGTCGGCACGCTCACCTACGAGGCCTCCCCGGTCGTCGAGG
>JAHEFN010000262.1:1878-3969 GCA_024640185.1 Gemmatimonadota bacterium
GGCACCGAGGTCGACCTTGCGATTTCAGCGGGGAGCAACGCCTTCGTGGTTCCCGATGTGGTCGGCAAGTCGGAGAGCGATGCCCTGTTCGTGCTCACCCAGACCGGATTCAAGGCCAACCAGATCAGGATCGAGCGACAACCCTCGTCGGACGTCATCGAAGGCTTCGTCATCTCGACCGACCCCGAGGCCGAGCAGTTTGTCGCCGAGGACGGAATCATCACGGTCGTCATCTCACAAGGAGCCGTGCCGTCGGTCGTGCCGTCGGTAGTCACCAAGGACGCCGATGAGGCGACCCAGACCCTCGAGGATCTCGGATTCGTGGTGAAGTTGGGAGAGCCGCTCGAAGTGGCGTGGAACGACCCGCTCAACGGAGTCGTTGCCCAGCAGACCCCCGCAGCCGGTGCGACCGCAGAGTTCGGGGCGACGATCACCATCCGAATCGGGCAGGCCGCCACCGAGGACGAGGCGCCCAACGTGCTGGGCGACAACGAGACCACGGCCCGCACCAAGATCGAAAACGCCGGCTTCATCTTTGCCAAAGGGCCCGACATCAGCCTCGGGATCAGCGATCCCAACAACGGCAAGGCCATGGAGCAGGCACCGCCTCCGAACACCGTGATCGCGATCGGATCGACGATGACGATCCGGTTCGGCAAGTCGGCAACCCCGGCAATCGTGCCCGACCTCGTGTCCAATCCCAGTTGTATGACGGAGGCGAACGCGACGGCAGCCATCACCGCCGCCGGCCTCGTGTCGAGCAAGGGCGCGAATGTGAGCCTGCCGTTCGGGGATCCCTGCAACGGCAAGGTCGTCGACCAGAGCCCCGATCCCCTCACAGCGGTCGCTCCCGGCTCGACGGTGACCTATCAACTCGGCGTCGCCGACCCCGGCGTCACCCTCACCTCGGGAACCGTCCTCGGCAAGACATTGGCCACGGTGCAGGGTACGTATCCGACCTTGACCTGGGTCGCGAACGCTCCAACGGCACAGTGCCACGATCCGGCGGGCGATGGGACCAAGATCGGCGCCATCAACCCGACGGTGGGGAGCACGGTTGCCAGCAACGCCACGATCACGTATTGGATCGCGGCCAACAACGCGGCGCTCACCCTGTGCACGGCGCCCCCGACTCTCGGGTCGTGAGCCGGCGGGAGGACCTCCTCACCTGGTACCACTCGGTGCGCCGCGATTTCCCGTGGCGCCACACCACCGACCCGTACCGGATCCTGGTGAGCGAGATCATGCTGCAGCAGACCCAGGCGGCGAGGGTGGTCCCCTTCTATGAGCGGTTCGTCGAGCGGTACCCGGATGTCGATGCCCTGGCGGACGCCGATCTCGCCGAAGTGCTCTCGCTGTGGAAGGGGCTCGGGTACCCGTCCCGGGCCCGCCGCCTGCGCGAGGCAGCCCGAGTCATCACGTCGCACGGATGGCCGGACAGCGCCGCGGCCCTCGAGTCGCTTCCCGGTGTCGGGCCGTACACGGCGGCCGCCGTCGCCTCATTCGCGTTCGGTGAGCACATCGGGGTGATCGACACCAACGTGCGACGGGTGGTGTCGCGCTGGCACGGGGTGCCCCTGTCCGGTCGGCGCCTGCAACAGGCGGTGGACGAAGAGTTGGCCCCACCGGCGGACCAGTGGAACCAGGCCGTGATGGAGTTGGGCGCGATGGTCTGCCATCCCCGCAGGCCACGGTGCGCGGACTGCCCCGTCGCCGAGTCGTGCATCGATCCGGGGGCGTACCAACCACCACCCCGCCAGTCGCCGTTCAACGGCTCGGATCGACAGAAGCGAGGGCGGGTTCTCGCCGCCCTGGTGGACGGTGGCCCGACCGACCTTGCCACCGTCGCCACCAGCACGGCGATCGGATCAGATCGGCTTGCCCGGGTCGTGGAGACTCTCGAGGAGGATGGGTTGGTCCTGGTCGAGGGCGGCCGGATCCGACTCGCGGACTGAGTCCGCCGGTACGCTGGCCCCGACCCCGATCGAGGAGCCCGATGCTGCGTCGCACCACCATCTCAGCGCTTCTGGTGCTGTCCTGCCTCGGTGCGGCCTGCTCCGACGACACCTCATCGCCCATCTTCGGGACCGA
>JAHEFN010000027.1 GCA_024640185.1 Gemmatimonadota bacterium
TCGTAGTAGCGCCCGTTGAGGACGTACACCGTCGCCGGCCGCCAGTCCCGGGCACTGCGTCGCCAATCGCCGTGGCGTCGTGACGAGTAGGCGTAGACCTCCACGTACCGCGGTGAACGATGCTGGTGCACAATCGGGATATTCGCCGCCACCCTGATCGGACCGATGTTGATGGAGGCACGGACTTGGGCCGCCGCCGGGGCAGTGGCCAGAGCGCCGAGCAGTGAGGCAATGGCAATCGATGTGACACGCATGGAAACCTCCTGGTCATCTGTGATGCTACGCGGTGAGACCAGGGGCCAGCGGCGTGCCAAACCATAACCTGTTGTGACACAGGCAGTTGCGTTATTGATGCGTGATCGCCACCGTCCTTGAGAGTGGACACCTGTCCACCTCGGACCGGCGCTGGTGTAACTTCGTCCCCGGGCGGCGACCGCCCACGCAAACCACTGCCGGAGCAGCTCGTGGGTCAATTCAGCGTCTCGGTCAACAAGGACTATCTGGTCTTCGCCGCCGCGCACTTCATCACCTTCCGCGGTCACAAGTGTGAATCGCTCCACGGCCACAACTACCGACTGGGCATCACGGTCGAGGGGCCGATCGACGACGAGTGCCTCTTCGTCGTCGACTTCGCGATTCTCAAGCAGATCGTGCGCAAGTATGTCGAGATCATGGACCACCGGGTCCTCTTGCCGACCGCGAACCCCAAGCTCGCGTTCCGGGAAAAGGGCGACGCACTTGAGGTGGACTACTTCGGAGCGCACACCTACACCTTTCCGTCACACGACTGCGCGATGCTCCCCATCCGCAACACCACCGCGGAGATGATTGCCGAGTGGGTGGCCGAACAGGTGATGCAGGACCTGCTCGCGGCAGGCGCGACGATCACGGCGCTCGAACTCGAGGTTGAGGAATCCGTCGGGCAATCGGCGACGTATCGCCGGACGGTGACACCCGGATGAGGCCGCCGAGCGCGACCAGGAGGGGAGCATGACCACCGACGAGCCGCGGTACGAAGGTGCCCGATTGACGGCGGCGTTGGCCGCACTTCCCGGCTGGCAGCACCGCGACAGCTGGCTCACCCGGCAGTACACCACCGACGGCTGGCGCAGCACCATGATGGCCGTCAACGCGATCGCCTTCCTCGCGGAGGCGGCCAACCACCATCCCGACCTCGCCGTGCACTGGGGTTCGATCGAGGTGAACCTGCAGACCCACTCGGCCGGTGGCATCACCGACAAGGACCTCCAGTTGGCCGCCCAGATCGAGGCGCTGGTCTGCTGGCAGCCAACCGACGGATTCCCGGGGCTCGAGGGCCAGGCCGACGGGTGGATCTCGGGGTGAGATGACCACGCCGTTGGTGGTCGCCCTCGATCCGGTCCCCGACCCGCTCACCCTCCTCGAGCGGGTCGCGTCGCTTCCGTCCCCGGCATTCCTCGACGGCGCGGCCAGGGACGACGACCTCGGTCGCTGGAGTTACCTCGCCTGGGATCCAGTCGCCGTGATGGAGACCAGCGCTGCGGAGTGGGGCACCGTGCGCGACCGGTTGCGGACCAGCTGTCGGCACCCACATCCGACGGAAGACCTGCCGCCCTTCATCGGGGGCTGGATCGGCTGGCTCGGCTACGAACTTGGTCGCGCCTTCGACCGTCAACCGATCGCGGCACACGATCGACTCGCGGCTCCCGACCTGTCCTTGGCACTCTACGACCGGGTCGTGGCGTGGGACCATCAGACGGGGCAGGCGTGGCTGATCTCGACCGGCGTGGACGCCCACGGCGCACCCGACGCCGAACGCGCGTCGCGGCGCCTCGGTGAAGCATCGGCCCTCCTGGCGGCGCTCGGTTCGCAACGGATCGCGCCACTGCCACCGCGCCACGAGGCTCCGGCACCTGACGTCACCACCTCGTTCACCCCCGATGGCTACCGCATGGCGGTCGCCGAGGTGATGGGGCAGATCCGTGCCGGCGAGATCTTCCAAGCCAACCTGACCGAGCGGTTTCGGATGCCGTTCACCGGCGAGCGACTCACGCTCTATCGTCGGTTGCGCGACGGGGCCCCGGGCAGTCATGCCGCGTACCTCGATCGTGGCCGGATCGCGGTCCTCTCGATGTCGCCCGAACGTTTCCTCCGCTACGATGCCACCTCTCGAACCGTGGAAGCCCGGCCGATCAAGGGCACCCGGCCGCGCGATCCGGACCCGACCCGCGATGCCGCCCTGGCCACCCTCCTTCGCGACAGCGTCAAGGATCGGGCCGAGAATGTCATGATCGTCGACCTGCTCAGGAACGACATCGCCCGCGTTGCCAAACCCGACAGCATCGTCGTGCGTGCGCTCTGCCGCCTCGAGTCCTATCGCGCCGTCCACCACCTGGTTTCCGTGGTGGAGGGGCAGCTGCGCCCCGACTGTGACGCCATCGACCTGATCGCCGCGACCTTTCCCGGTGGGTCGATCACCGGCGCACCGAAGTTGCGGGCGATGGCGATCCTTGCGGCGCTGGAACAAGAAACCCGCGGAGTCTACTGCGGTGCGATCGGCTGGCTGGGGCTCGACGGGTCGCTCGACCTCAACATCGCGATCCGCACCGTCACCCTTGCCGACGGTCAGGCCATCATCGGTGCCGGCGGTGGGGTCACCCTGCTCTCCGATCCCGAGGAGGAGTATCAGGAAGTCCTGACCAAGGTCGGGGCACTGATCGCGGCTGCAGGGAAGGCGTCATGATCCTGCTGATCGACCACGACGATTCGTTCGTCCACATCCTGGCGAGCTACCTGGCGACGCTGGGAGCGGAGCCCCGGGTGATCCGTGATGCGGAGCTCACGCTGGCGGAGGTGCGGCGACTTCATGCCGACGGGATCGTGCTCTCCCCCGGCCCCGGTGCCCCGACCGAATGCCCACTCGCCATCGAGGTGGTCAGGAGCTTGGGGGGCACCGTTCCGATCCTCGGCGTCTGCCTTGGCCATCAGGTGATCGCGCACGCCCTTGGCGCAACCGTCACCGCCGCCCGGCACCCGCAGCACGGGATCACGTCAGCGATCAGTCACGATGGCCAGGGCATCTTCCGCGGCATCGCCAATCCGACCGTGGCGACCCGCTATCACTCCCTGGCGGTCGATGGCTCGACGCTCCCCGACGAGTTGCGGGTCACGGCCAAAGCGGCGGATGGTGAGGTGATGGCGGTGCGGCATCGGACCTGGCCCGTCGAGGGTGTCCAGTTCCATCCCGAGTCGGTGCTGACGGTGGACGGCAAGGCGATGCTGGGGAACTGGCTCAATCCCCGAACGAGATCCCCAGGTGTCTCGCCGTGAGAATCACCCCGCTGTCCAGCGGCACATCCTTCATCTTGCCGATGACCTCCGAGAGCGGGACCCGGTCGACCACGGGTGGGTGGTAGGCCACCATCGTCCCGAAGTCACCCTCGGCGATCGCCCGGACTGCCGCGGAGCCGAACCGGAGCGCCAAGAGTCGATCGAAGGTCGTCGGACTGCCGCCACGCTGCAGGTGACCGAGCACCAGCGTGCGGGTCTCCTTGCCGGTGAGCTCGCCGATCTTTCCGGCAACCTGCGCGGCGATCCCGCCGAGGCGGTCGACACCACCGGTTTCACGACGCTCCCGCAGCACGATGTCGCCATGGCGAGGACGTGCCCCCTCCGCAACGACCACGATGGCGAAGTGCTTCCCGGCCCGGTCTCGCTCGCGAATCTTCTCGCACACCCGCTCGATGTCGAAGGGAATCTCTGGAATCAGGATCACGTCGGCGGTCGACGAGAGGCCGCTGTGCAGGGCGATCCAGCCGGCATGCCGTCCCATCAACTCCACCACCATCACCCGATCGTGGGATTCGGCCGTCGAGTGCAGCTTGTCGAGGGCATCCGTCGCCGTGGCAACGGCGGTGTCGAAGCCGAAGGTGGTCTCCGTCCCGGCCACGTCGTTGTCGATCGTCTTGGGCACCCCGACGACCGGCAGGCCCTTCTCCCAGAGTCGGGCCGCGATCGACAGCGAGCCATCGCCACCGATCGACACCAGCGCGTCGATCGACTCCCGGGCGAAGGCGGCGACCAGCTCATCCGAGCGATCGCGTTCGACGACGGTGCCATCGCGGAGCGTCTCGGGCCAGTTGAAGGGATTGCCGCGGTTGGTGGTCCCGAGAATCGTCCCGCCGAGATGGGTGATCCCGCGAACCTGCTCCGGCCCGAGTGGCATCAGGCCACTGCCGTCGTACAGCCCGTTGAAGCCGCGACGGATCCCGACGCAGTTCCAGCCACGGTCGTGGGCGGTCAGCACGACGGCACGAATGACGGCGTTGAGTCCGGGGGCGTCGCCCCCGCCGGTGGAAATGGCTATGCGCACGGGGGAGAATCGTAGTCATTATCCTTCGCCGATGCATCCCGCCCTCCTCCCTGTCGCGCTGAGCTTGTTGCTGCTGACGACCCCGGCATCGGGGCAGATTTCCCCGATGTCACTGGTGTGGCAGATGATGGTGCTCGCCCCGCTCGACACCGCCCGGCTCCCCGACGCCACCCGCCCCACGCCCTATCGCGCCGATGCCCTGTTGCCGTCCCACCGGATCGTCGCCTTCTACGGCAACCCGCGCTCCACCCGAATGGGCATCCTCGGGGAACTCCCGCCGACGGAGATGATGGCACGCCTCGATCAGATTGCCGCAGCGTGGGCAACCGCGGACCCGACCAAGGCCGTGCTGCCGGCCCTTCACCTGATCGTCACCGTGGCACAGGCGGATTCGGGCCGGGACGGGATGTATCGCCTCCGTCACGGTCGCGAACTGATCGAGCGGGTCTCCGGATGGGCCGAATCACGCGGCTGGCTGCTCTTCCTCGACGTGCAGCCGGGACGCGCCCGGGTCGGGCCGGAGGTGGAACGACTGGAAGAGTGGCTTCGCCTGCCGTATGTCCACCTGGGCATCGACCCGGAATTCACGATGCCAGCCGATCAGGTCCCCGGGAAGCGGATCGGGACCCTCGATGCCGGCGACGTGAACTGGGCCGTGCAGTGGCTCGGCGACCTGGTGACTCGAGAGCGGCTGCCGCCGAAGGTGTTGGTGATCCATCGCTTCACCGAGCAGATGCTGACGAATCATGAGGCGATTCGCCAGGATGTCAGGGTGCAAGTGGTGATCGATGCCGATGGATTCGGCCCGCCGGCCAACAAGACGTCGATCTACCACCACGTGGTCACTCGACGACCGGTGCAGTTCGCGGGCCTCAAGCTCTTCTTCAAGAACGACAAGCCGATGATGTCACCAGCGGAGGTGGTCGCCCTCAGGCCAACCCCGGTCTACGTCCAATACCAGTGAGGTAGTTCCCATGCTCGGTCGCCAGTTCCCACTCCTTGCCCTCCTCGCCGTCGCCACCGCCCCGATGGCCGCCCAGACCCCACCGGCGACCCCGGACTCCGCCACCGTTGCGGCCGGCAAGAAGCTCTTCCAGGGTGCCGGGTTGTGCTTTTCCTGTCATGGCATGAACGGCGAGGGGATGCTCGGGCCGAGCACCATCCTCAACGCCGACAAGACGAAATGGCTTCACCACGATGGCAGCTGGGACGCCATCACCAAGCTCATCACGGATGGCGTGGACGGGGTCAAGTCCACCAGCGGACAGATCATGGCGCCGCGAGGGGGGTCGAACCTCACCGACGCTCAAGTCCGGCAGGTGGCCGCCTATGTGGTGATGCTGCATCGCACCCGGCCGACATGAGCGACGCCGCGGCCTGGTGCCTCGCAGCGCTCACCTGTCTCGCCACGGTCGGCGTTGCGGCGCCGCCACTCAGCGGCCAACAGCTCAACGGCCGTTGGCAGCTGATCCGCCCCGCCACCGTGTCGGTGGTCGGGAGGATGGCCGAGAAGCGGCTGGCCGAGGCGAGCGGCGCAGCGGCAAGCCTCGCCAACCCGGGGTTGTTCTGGACCATCGGCGACTCCGGCAACCCTCCGGAGTTGCTGGCGGTCGACACGACGGGTGCCCTTCGCGCCGTGATCCCGATCGAGCGAGTGGCCAACGTCGACTGGGAGGCCGTGTCGGTCGGGCCCTGCGGCCAGGCGACCTGCGTCTACATCGGCGATCTCGGCGACAACAGTGAACGGCGCGGCGGGGTGATGATCCATCGGTTTGGCGAACCGACCCTTCCGGTGGGCGAGCGGGTCGCCGTCCTGCCGCCGATCCGGGCGACAACCCTGCGGGTCAGCTATCCGGATCGCCCACACGATGTGGAGGCGATGGGCGTGGCACCTGATGGCGGCCTGCTGCTGGTCACCAAGGGCCGCCGTGATGGGATCATGGTCTTTCAGATTCCGGCGACGGCCTGGGAGGGAGCCAACCCATCGACCGTCGCCACCTTCAGCGGCCGCCTCCCGATCGAGGCCAACCTCGGCCGGGGCACGGTGGTGACGGACCTTGCCATCGACCGCGAGGGGGCCCGCGTCGCGGTCAAGACGTATCGCACCATCTACCTCTTCGCGCGGAAGAGCGACGGCTCGCTCAGCCCCGACCACTGGACCGCCTGCAACGTGCTCGGGACCGAGCCCCAAGGTGAGGGGATCACCTGGCTCGACGGCTGGCGGCTCCTGCTGCTCTCGGAACGTGGGATGTTCCCCGCTGGCACCGTCACCATCGCCGAATGCAGGCCTGCACTTACCGAGTAGTCCGAGCTGCAACCTCGCTTGCTAAATCCAATATTGGCAGTATTTTAGGATCGTAGACATCGGGCCATGCCACTTAGGAGTACACAACAGTACTTCGCGGCGGATGGCCTGCCCGCTGCATCGCAGATGGCACCCCCGAGTTCGTCCACCTTAGGCGAGGAGCCGCGCCCTGGATCTCCCCACGACACACCGTGTTCCCGTGACCTGGCTGCTCGAACATGGCGGCCCAGCGATCCGGGCACGGACGCTGATGGATCTCGCGCCCGAAGGCACTGCCGATCCCGCGACGCTGGGCGAGGCGATCCGGGCCGCCGTCCTCGACCCGCAGGTCTCTGCCGTGACCACTCGCCAGCAGGAGACCGGACTGTGGGATGCCAACTTCCTCGCATTCCAGGCCTCCCAACGCGACCACACCAACGAGCCGGGCACGGTGGCCCAGTACCGCCGCCTGCGCGAACTCGGGGTGCCGACCACCACGAGGCCGTTCCGCCTCGGCGATCGCGCCCTCTACCGGACCCTCTCCCGAGACGATGACCCGTTGCTGTACGGCGAGTTCTTCGACGCCACCGTCAACGACCCGGATGCAGCCGAGTGGTACCGGAACCTGATCCGCGAAGGTGCCTCCGCCGCGCTGGCCGAAGCGGGGTACGAGCAGGACCCCCGACTGCGCGGTTCGGCTCACAAGATCATCTCCCAGGTCTCCAGCTTCCTCCGATCGGACCTCGCCGAGGACCCGCTCGCGGCCCGTGGCTCGTCGGCCTGGCAGCTGCACCCGGAGGCCCACCCACCCAGCTGGTGGTCGGTGGCGATGCTGGCGGCGATGCCGACCTTGCAGCGCGAACGGGCCGGCTTCGTCGAGCGACTCGGCAGCTACCTCTCGCAGCCGACCCCCGATCGGTCGTTCGTGATCGTGGTGAACAAGACCACCCTGCGCCCGACCCATCTCCTGTTGGGCAACCCGATTGAGTACGACAGCAAGGGCCAGCCGAAGGACGTTCCGTTGGCGCTGCACTTCGCCGAGATGCTCGCGGGGCTTGGCCAGCTGCAGAAGGTCGCCCCGGCCGTGGAGTTTCTGGGTCCGCTCTTCGAGGACCTCGATGCCGACGGCGTCTGGCACCCCAAGAACCTCCGGTCCCAGCCCAAGTCGAGCTCCCCGGTGACCCACCACTACTGGCCACTGCAAGCCGACGACGGCGAGATGACCTCACGCCAGGCCGACGTCACCTTCCGTCTGGCGCTCATCGCCAAGCGGATGGGGTGGCCACTCGAGTTCGTCTGAGATGGCAGAAAACGGCACCCTCGACCTGGTCCCGTTCGGGTTTACGCCGACCGAGTCCCTGATCTACGAAGTCCTCCTCCGCGAGGGTCCGGGCACCGGGTACACCGTGGCCCGGGCGGCCGGGTTGGCGCGCGCCAATGTCTACGCCGCCCTGGAGGGCCTCCTCAGCAAGGGGGCTGCCCGCGCCGAGGACGGACGACCCCGACGGTTTCGCCCCGAGTCTCCCGCCACACTCCTTGCTCGCCTGGCCGATCGGCACGGTGAGGCACTTGACCGACTCGGGATGGCCCTCGACGCGCTCGCGGTCCCGGCCACTCCGACCCTGGTGGAACTCTCCTCGGCACGCGGTGCCGTGCAGTTGATGGGTCACGAAATCGCCAGAGCCACCTCCTCGGTCGCCCTGTTGGCGCCCGCTGATGGGTGCCTGGCACTGGTACCGCACCTTCGGCGGGCTCAGGCCGCCGGGGTCGACATCACGGTCGCCTCCACCGGAGAGGCCCCCATCAGCGGCATCACGGTCCAGCGAATCGCGGCGGTGGGGTGGCCCGGCGAGCCAGTCCTGCTGCTCATCGACGGCACCGCGGCACTGATCGGAAGCCGGACCGGTGATCGCTTCGATGGCCACTTCGGTCATGGGGCGGCGTTCGTGGCTGCCGCGGAATTGGCCTTCAATGCGCTGCGGGAGGACGGGTGAGCAACCAGAACGACGATGAGGATGTCGGCGATGCGATGCGCGCGTTGCAGCGCGAGTACCTGCGGGAGGCTCCCGCGCGCCTGGCGGAGCTGCGAAAGGACCTGATCGCCTTTCGCGGTGGTGAGCCCGACGCCCTCGAATCACTGCGACAGCGATTTCACCGCCTGGCGGGATCCGGTGGATCGTATGGCTTCCCGCGGGTCACCGAGATCGCCCGGGCGATGGAACAGCGGATTCTCGGCTCACCGACGCCCACTCCGCAGGAAGCCGACCTCTTCGAGGAGGCGCTGACGGACCTCAAGTCGGCGTTCGATGAGGCCTCGACCGACCTGGGCGTCCCGATGGAAGCCGGCAAGATGCCCGGCTTCGGCTGGCGTGCCACCCTGTTGATGGGTGAGGGACCCTTTCGGAAAGAGTTGGTGCGGACCCTCGGTGAGGTCGGCTTCGTGGTGTCCGTCCACGCCGAGGAAGTCGACCCGTGGAGCGTGGCCCACACCGAACGACCCGACCTGGTGGTGATCGGCACCGACATTCCCGGCGACCCTCTGGCCCTGGCGCGGTATTGGTCGGCGGCCACCCCCGACCGACCGCGCGCCGTGGTGCTGGCCGACCAACTCGAGCGCTACGACAAGTTGCGGACCGCCGCGGCCGGGATCGACGCCGTGTTCGGGCCCTCGACCCTGCCGTGGGGCTTGACCAACTACGCCAAGGCCCTGGCCCAGATCGGGTCGCCACCGGCCAAGGTCGTCATCGTCGAGGACGACCCGGCCCAGGCACAACTGGTCGCGACCTGGCTCGGACAGATCAACGCCCGGGTCTCGATCTGTGGCTCCGCGGCTGTCGCCCAGGAAGCGCTCCGCAATGAGACGCCTGACCTGGTGCTCCTCGACATCGACCTCCCTGATGTCGATGGGTACGCCCTCGCCAGGCTGATGCGTCAGGATCCCCGGCTGGCCCTGGTGCCGATTGTCTTCATCACCGCGCGCCAGACGGTCGCCGATGAAATGGAAGGACTCCGGGCGGGTGGCGACGACTTCCTCACCAAGCCACTCGATCGCGGCCACCTCCTGCAGATCGTGCTGACGCGAACCGAGCGTGGGCGACGGATTCGGGAACTGGTCCATCGTGATGGCCTCACCGGCGTCCTCAACCATGCCACCCTGATGGCCGAGTTGGAGCATGCGATCGCCTATGCCTCACGGCATGGTGAGCCGCTCTGCTTCATGATGCTCGACCTCGACCACTTCAAGCGGGTCAACGACACCTATGGCCACCTCGTCGGTGACCAGGTCCTCAGGCATGCCGCCCGGGTCTTCCGTGAGGGGATCCGTGGCTCCGACATGATCGGCCGCTACGGTGGTGAGGAATTCGGGATCATCCTCCGCCGCTGCCCACCCGCCAACGGCAAAGTGATCGCCGAGAAGCTGCGGTCGATGCTCGCCGAAACGCCGATGCGATCCGCGGGCGGACCGGAGATTGCGATGCGTGTCTCCCTGGGTGTGGCGGCGTTCCCCGGGTCGGGGACCACCTCGACCGAAGTCGCGGCGGCCGCCGACCTGGCGCTCTACCGGGCCAAGAGCAACGGGCGCGATCGCGTCGAGATGGCCTGACGCGCTTGGCGAGGGTCCGGCAGCGAGGATCAGATGGAAAAGGCCGGCACCCCACTCGGTGGGGTGCCGGCCTTTCACGTGGTACTCGTCTGCGGTCGGTCGCGCGCGGTCAGTGCCGATACGTGCTGTGCAACGGCACCACGTCACCCGGCTTCTCGTCGCCGAAGAGCAGCCGACCCTCGCTGTAGCGCACATCCTTGAGCGCCAGGGCGAGGACCTCGCCGAGTTCCTCGACCGGATGGACGGTGAGCCGCTTGCGGGCCTCCTTGGGGAGATCATCGAGGTCGGGCTCGTTGAGCTTGGGAATGATCACCTGGGTGATCCCCGCGCGGATCGCTCCCAGCAGCTTCTCCTTGACCCCACCAATCGGCAGGACCCGACCCCGCAGGGTGACCTCACCGGTCATCGCGATGTCGTGACGGACCTCGCGACCCGACAGTGCCGAGACCAGGGCGGTCGCCATCGTGATGCCGGCGCTGGGGCCGTCCTTGGGAATGGCGCCGGCGGGCACATGGATGTGCAGGTCGAGGTCGAAGCGGTCCTCGGGAATGTGGAGCGCCGCCGCATGCGCGCGGGCGTAGGTCCAGGCCGCCCGGGCAGACTCCTTCATCACATCGCCGAGCTGGCCGGTGAGCACCAATTCTCCCTTGCCTCGCATCGGCGACGCCTCGACGAACATGATGTCGCCTCCCTGCGGCGTGTAGTACATCCCGGTCGCCGTGCCGACCTCATCCCACTTGGCCTTCTCCTCGGGATGCAGCTTCGGCCGACCGAGCAGGTCGCGCACCATCTTGGGCGTCACCTTGGCCGCCGTGATTTCCGCCGCCGCGATCCGTCGCGCCACCTTGCGGGCCACCCGGCCGATCTCGCGTTCGAGCTGCCGGACACCGGACTCGCGGGTGTATCGCTGGACCAGTTCGAGCAACGCCGGACCGGTGAAGGTGATCTCCTCACCGGTGAGGCCGGTCTGCCGCACCTGCCGCGGCACCAGGTATCGCTCGGCGATGGCGACCTTCTCGGCCTCGATGTAGCCGGAGAACTCGACGATCTCCATCCGGTCCAGGAGCGGAGCGGGAATCCCCTGGATCAGGTTGGCCGTGGCCACGAACATCACCTCGGAGAGATCGAAGGGAATCCCCAGGTAGTGGTCGGTGAAGCTCTCATTCTGGGCAGGATCGAGGACCTCGAGGAGGGCAGACGCCGGATCCCCCTGGAAGGAGACCCCGAGCTTGTCGACCTCGTCGAGCAGGAACACCGGGTTCCTGGTGCCCGCCTGCTTGAGGCCCTGGATGATCCGTCCCGGCATGGCACCGACGTAGGTGCGCCGATGCCCGCGGATGTCGGCTTCGTCTCGAGCCCCGCCGAGGGAGACCCGCACGTACTTGCGTCCCATCGCCCTGGCGATGCTCTTGGCCACCGAGGTCTTGCCGACACCCGGGGGGCCCACGAACAACAGGATCGGCGACTGCTTGCGCGCCTCATCGGTATTGGTCGCGGCCGGAGGTGACCCCTCGTCCTCGTCGGTCGGGGCGGCGGTGTCTTCCGTGGCGGTCGGCTCGACCCGCTCGGCCTGGTGCTTCGCCTCGGTATCGGCCCGGAGGGCACGGAGCGCTCGCACGGCGAGAAACTCGACCACCCGGTCCTTGACGTCGCCGAGGGCGTAGTGATCCTCGTCGAGGATCCGCTGTGCCTCGAGCACGTCGATGTGTTCCTGGTCGGTGGTGTTCCAGGGAAGTTCGGCCACGTGCTCGAGGAAGGTCCGGATCACCTGGGACTCCATCGACTCGCGGCCGATTCGGCGCAGCCGGCCCAGCTCGCGGTCGACTTCCTTGCGAGCCGCCGGAGGAAGTTCGAGCCCCGCCAACCGCTCGGCCAGCTCATCGAGTTCGGTGCCGTCGTCTTCCTCGCCGAGCTCACGACGGATCGTCTTCAACTGCTCCCGGAGGTAGACCTCGCGCTGCCGCTCGCCGAGCTCCTCCTGCACCTGGGACTTGATGTCCTCCTGGGCATCGAGCACGGCGATCTGGCGCTGGACATGGACCAGGACCCGACGAAGCCGCTCATCGACCCCGAGGGTCTCGAGCATCTCCTGGCGCTCTGGCGTCGAGAGGTCGAGGTAACCCGCCACCAGGTCGGCGAACCGCCCGGGCTCATCGATGCCGTTGAGGACCTGCTGTACCACCTCCTCGGGGAGGCCGGACTTCTGGCCCAGCTCGGCGGCCCGGGTCCGCAACTCCTTGTGGAGCGCCTCGAAGGCCGGGTCATGGACGTCGCGGGCTGGCAGGTCCTCCATCTTGCGGACGATCGCCACGAGGTGGCCGCCCTCCTCGACAACCTGCAGGGCCATCCCCCGCTCCTCGCCGTGGAGGAGCAGTTGCATCCCACTCATGCCACGCTGGACCTGCCCGATCCGGGCGATCGTCCCGACGCGGTAGAGCCCCTCCGTGGCCACCTGCTCGACGTTCTCCCGCTGGGCCAGGGCAAAGACCAGCTTCTCCTCGGTCGCCAGCGCCGCCTCGATCGCCTTGAGGGTCATCGGCCGGCCAGCCCCGATGGGGGCGGTCACGCCCGGAAAGAGCACCACGTCCCGGAGCGGGAGGACAGGAATCGTCAGTCGGTCGGTCACGTCAGCGGCTCCTTCAAGGTCACAAAGACGAAGGCGAGGGGACCCCTCACCAGATGGAATGGAGTCTAGGGGCATCAGCCGTGCCACCCCCCGAGGGGAATTCCCTGCCTGATCGGCTGGCCCTTCCGCCATCGCGGCACGACGTTTCACCGGGAACCTCCGGATCCTGTCGGGGAGGCAGTTGATCCGCGGCACGTTGCTCGCAACGCCAACACCATACAGATTCAGGGGTTGAAGCCCCACTGACCAGCCACCCTCGACCGGATCCCGGATGAGCGACGACGCGCTCTCTTCTTCCCTGCCGACCCTCCTGAGGGACGCCCTCGGGGAGTCATATACGATCGAGGGTGAGATCGGTCGGGGAGGAATGGGGGTGGTCTACCGCGCCCGTGACGAGCGACTGCATCGCCGGGTGGCGGTGAAGGTCCTGCCGCCGGAGCTCGCCTTTCAGAAGGAGATCCGCGAGCGGTTCACGCGCGAGGCCCAGACGGCAGCCCGACTCTCCCACCCCCACATCGTTCCGATCCACGACGTCGGCGAGGGCAAGGGCATCGTCTACTTCGTGATGGGACTGATCGAGGGCGAGTCGCTTGCCGCGCGGATCCGGCGCAAGGGGCGCCTCCCGGCCGACGAAGTCCGTCGGGTGATGCGGGAGACCGCCGATGCGCTCTCGGCCGCCCACGCCGTGTCGGTCATCCACCGCGACATCAAGCCCGACAACATCCTCCTCGAGGGGACGCGTGGCCGGGTGGTGGTCACCGACTTCGGCATCGCCAAGGCGATGTCGGCGTCCTCCTCGGCAACGCTGACCTCCGCGGGGATGGCCATCGGGACGCCGTCATTCATGTCGCCGGAGCAGGCCGCCGGCGAGCGAGACATCGACGGCCGCAGCGATGTCTACTCGCTCGGCGTCGTTGCCTACCAGATGCTCTCCGGTGAGTTGCCGTTCAGCGCGCCGACGGTCGCCGGCATCTTGATGAAGCACATCACTGAGCCCGCCCAGGTGCTGCACGAGAAGTTTCGTGACATCCCCGAGGACCTGTCGCTCGCCGTGGCACGCTGCCTGGAAAAGGACCCGGCCAATCGTTGGGCTTCCGCCGATGCACTCCGTCGCGGACTCGAATCGCGCAACATGGGGGGCTACCGCCCGACCGGACAGGTCGTCAAGACCACGAGGCAAAACGAGCGACCCTCGACACGGACCACACCGCGCCGGACAGGCCGCCAGGGCAGCG
>JAHEFN010000263.1 GCA_024640185.1 Gemmatimonadota bacterium
CCAGCGGTGGCCGAGGCGGTGCTCCGGGCGGTGGAGAAGGGCAGCGAGGCCGATGCCGAGAAGATCGGGGTGCTGTACTGGCTCGGCCGGGCCCTGGAGGCCCAGAAGAAGACCAAGCAGGCGCTCTCCTATTACGAACGCGTCCTGGCGGTCGACGTGACATTCCAGGATGCCAGCGACCGGGCGACGGGGCTGGCCAAGTGACCCTGTCACAGCTCGATGCCGTCACCCTCCTCGACCTGCAATCCCCGGTCAGCAGCCGGCTGGCCCGAGTGGAGCTCGAGCTGCGTCGGCTGATCGAGGACGATTTCCCGCTGATCTCGGAGGTCAACCAGCACCTGCTGCGGATGCGGGGCAAGATGTTCCGCCCCACGCTGGCCCTGCTGGCCGATGAGGCGACGGGAGGGCCCTCACCACACGGCGAGACGCTCGCGGCGGTGATTGAGCTGATCCATCTCGCCACCCTCGTCCACGACGATGCGGTGGACCACTCCGCCCTGCGGCGCGGCATGCCGACGATCAACGCGAAGTATTCCCATCAGGTCTCGGTGATCATGGGGGACTTTCTCTACTCGCGGGCCGTGGTCGAACTTTCCCGTCTCGGGGACTCCCGGGCGCTCGCGGTGCTCGCCAGGGTCACCAATGCGATGACGGTCGGCGAGATGCGTCAGTTGCTGGCCCATGATCCGCTGGCCTTCACCGAGGAGCAGTACGACCTGCTCATCAAGGCCAAGACGGCCTCCCTGATGTCGGGGGCCTGCGAGGTGGGTGGCCTCACCGCGCCCACCGCGGAGCGCGAGGCCCTGGCCCGATTCGGGGAGAAGCTGGGGATGGCATTCCAGATCGTCGATGACCTGCTCGATTACACCGAGGATGCCGCGACGACCGGCAAGCCCTCCGGATTGGACCTCCGGGAGCACAAGGTGACGCTGCCGCTGATTCATGCGATCCCCCAGCTCGGCGCGGAGGAGCGCGGTCAGCTCCAGCGGCTGATGGACAATCCGGAGCCGACCCAGGCGGAGATCACCGCGGTCGTGGCGGCCGTGCGACGACACGGCGGCCTCGACTATGCCCGCACCCGGGCGCAGGGCCTCATGGCGGAGGCCGATGCGGACCTCGGGTCATTGCGGCCATCGCCCGCCCGGGAGTTGTTGCGGGCCTCATTGGGATTCGTGCTCGAGCGGAGACACTGATGGCCATCGGACCACGCCGACCGAGGTTCTACCTCGGGGTGCTCGCCTCGGGGTTCCTCCTCGGGGGCTTCCTCACCGCGCTGTTGGAGCGGTTCCTGCCCGAGAGCGCCGCGCGGAGCTTCTTCACCTTCGCGGTCACTCCCTCCGTCGGCCCTGTGTCCGTCGATCTTCTGGTGGTATCCTTTACGCTCGGTCCAGTCGCCTTCTCCATCTCGATCCTCTCGGTGGTCGGAGTGGTGGTGGCCTACTACGCGGCGCGGTCGCTGTTCTAACAGGTGGGGTACCCAATGCCGAACCTCGGCTTTACCGAACTGATGATCCTCCTGGTCGTGGCGCTGCTGGTTTTCGGCGCCAAGCGACTCCCCGAGATTGGTTCCTCGATGGGGAAGGGAATCCGTGAATTCAAGCGCTCGATCACCGAGACACAGGATGCGGTGATGCGCGACGACTCGACCTCCCGGCGTTCCATCGATGAGGGGACGCCCACGGCGGACAGCGCGCCGACCGGCGGGGAACCGAAGCGACTCTCGCAATAGCACCCGGTCGGGCTGCCGAACGGGCGGTCGCCGGATGCACCACGGGCGCTGGAGTCGAGGACTCCAGCGCCCGTGGTGCATCCGGCCGTGGGGGTGTGTCGGCTAGAACCCGGTCGGCGTATTGCCCAGGGGGAGGTCGGGCGCCTCCGCCTCGAGCTGGGCGGCGGTCTTGAAGATCTCCCCCCGGGTGTCCTTGATCGTGGCATCGGCCCGGAGCGCCGCCAGATAGAACCGGACCCGCTCGTCCCTTGCCGCGCGGACCTCCCGGGCCTGAATGGCATCAAAACTGGTCAGGAATGCCGCCGAGTCGGCGGGGGTCTTGTCGAGGACCCGGATCACGTAGATCCCCTCGTTGGTCACGATCGGGGCGCTGAGCTGGTTGATGCCGAGACCGAACGCGGCACCGATCAGCTTGGCGTTGGGGAGCGGGGGCTGGACGCGGGTGAAGTTCGGGAACTCCCGGTGCTCCAGTCCCATGGCCCGCGAGGCTGCCGCGAGGGCCTCCCCGGCCTCGACCCGGCGAACCAGCGTTGTCGCCATGACAACCGCCGCGGCTTCCTTCTTGGCGTCGCGCACGGCGCCGGCGACGGCTGCCCGGATCTGGTCGAGTGCCGGGACCCCGGATTCATGCAGCGAGTCGAGCCGGAAGACGAAGAAGGACTCCTCGTGCTCGATCACCGGCGAGGTCTCGCCGACCTTGGCCTGGAACGCCCAGACCCCCGGGTCGCCGAGCAGGAGCGAGCCCACCACGGCGCGGTTGCCCTTCTGGACCGGTGCCGCTTGACCGATGGGCAGGCGCAGCACCCGCGCGGCGGTGTCGAGCGCAGCGGGGTCGAGCCGGTCGGCGGCGAGGCGTTCCAGCGAATCGGCCTGGGCATCGACGAGGTCGCGATGGGCGCCGGCGAGTTCGATGGGAACCAGAATGTGCCGGGCGGTCGCCGAGTCAGCGGTTCGCGCGGTCACCTCGATGAGGTGATAGCCAAAGTCGGAGGCGACCGGTTCGGAGAGGGTCCCGAGCGGGAGCGAGAACGCGGCCTGCTCAAACTCGGCCACCATCGCGCCACGCCCGAAGGTGCCGAGGTCGCCACCGAGCTGGGCGCTGCCCTCATCGATCGACTCGCGGCGTGCGACATCCCCGAACAGCGCCCCACCGAGGATTTCCTCGCGAAGCCCCACGGCCCGGGTCAGCGCTGCGGCACTGTCCGAGGCATCGAGCACCCGGGACACCGAGATGTAGGACATGAAGGCGGCAGCGGGCCGATCGAACTCGGCCTGGTTGGCGCGGTAATAGTCGTCGATTTCCTCGTCCGTGACGCTGATCGTGGAGTCGGCGATGACCCGGTTGGGGACCAGGGGGGTCAGCGCCACCGAGACGAGCTCATTCTGGTCGCGATAGCGTTCCCAGAGCGCGGCGTCGGAGAGGAAGATGTCGGCCGTGACGTTGCGCAGCAGCTTGGCCCTGAGGATCTCGTCGCGATACTGTGCCTCGAGCAACGGCACGTATTGCTGCCCAACCGCGGAGCCGAGCCAGCGCTGGTACTTGGTGATGTCGAACTGGCCGTCGGTCTGGAAGTCCGGGGCGGACTGGATCTCCGGGGGCGGGACCGCCTGGATCAGGCCAGCGACCTCGTTCGGCGAGACGCGCAGATGCCGCTTCTCGATCTCATCCCGCAGCACCGTGGACTGGATGAAGGCCTCCCAGACCTCATCGCGGACCTGTTCGGTCTGCTCGAGGCCGAGGGACTGTCCGGTCTGTCGCTGCCGCTCGGTGATGGCATCCTGAACGGCCTGCTGGTACTGGCGGGTGTCGATCGGGTGTCCGTTGATCGACCCGACCGAGGTCTGGCTCAGGATGCCGCCGCTGCCGGAGATCCCACTCAGGTCCACCACCAGCCACAGCATGAAGGTGATGGTGATGAGATACACGACAGGCTTTGCGGAATTGCGGAACGCTTGCATCATAGAAGTGGCGCCTACTCCCCACAGGGTTTGGAAACAGCCCGGAAAGCTAGACTCCGGAGGGTCCAACCTCAAGCACAACTCCCTTGTGGGGCGTGAAGCACACCTCCCTTCGGGCCTGAGGCACCTCCCGAGGGGAGGGAGGCATGGCGTGCTCCCGGCGTGGTTGACACCCCACCCTGACGCGGGATAGTCTTGCCCTCCCACACCAGCCCCTTGCCAGCAGCGGACGGATGACCTTCGGACCAGCCCTC
>JAHEFN010000264.1 GCA_024640185.1 Gemmatimonadota bacterium
CCCTACCGGATCGAGGGCAAGAAGACCCTCGCGCTCGAGATGGCGATGCAGCTCAATTGGCAGTTGCCGAAGGCGATTGTCTACCCGACCGGAGGCGGCACCGGGCTGATCGGGATGTGGAAGGGGTTCCAGGAACTGCTCGCCGCGGGCTGGGTCACTGGCGACCTGCCGCGGATGTACAGCGTGCAGGCGGAGGGATGTGCCCCGATCGTCCGGGCGTTCGAGGCCGGGGCCGACGTGGCCGAGCCATGGGCCGACCCGGTCACCGCCGCGAGTGGCCTGCGGGTGCCAGCTGCGCTGGGGGATCAACTGATCCTCCGGGCACTGCGGGAGAGCGGCGGGGCAGCCCTCGCGGTGCCGGAGACGACCCTGGTGGAGCTGGGCCACTTCGCCTCGCGTGAGGAGGGGATCGACTTCTCGCCCGAGGGTGGCGCCTCCCTGGCCGCCACCATCGAGCTGGTCCGGCGCGGGGCGATCGCACCTGAGGAGCGAACGGTGATCTTCAACACCGGGGCGGGGTGGCTCTACCGCGAGCCGGGTGATTTGCCCGGAGCGGCCGACGAGGGGATATTTCAGGGCTGATGCCCTCCCCGCGTATTGCCGTCATTGATCCCGCCGCCGGGGCCTCGGGCGACATGTTTCTCGGTGCCCTCATCGCGTGCGGGGCGCCTCGGGAGGCGCTGCTGTCGTTGCCGACCCGGCTCGGACTCGCCGACGATGTGGAGGTGACGATCGAGCCGGTCATTCGGGCCAGCATCGCCGCCACCAAGGTCACGGTGCGGGTGCGTGGCGCGGTCGAGGGGCCCGGCGAGGCGCCCGAGGCGTCGGAGCACCACCACGGTCCCCATCGACATGTGGCCGAGTTGGTGGAGCGGATCGAGGCTGGCGCGTTGTCGCCGGCGGTCAAGGCGAAGGCCATCGAGGTGTTCCGGCTGCTGGCGGCGGCCGAAGGCCGCGTGCACGGCCGGGACCCCGCGAGCGTCTCCTTGCACGAAGTTGGGGCGTGGGATGCCCTCATCGACGTGGTGGGGACGGTGGAGGGCTTCGAGGGGCTGGCGGTCGGGGCGATCTATCACCGACCACCCGCAACGGGCCGAGGGTGGGTCCACGCCGCGCATGGCCAGATGGCGGTGCCTGCACCGGCGACGGCGTTGCTGCTCGAGGGGTTGGAGTTGACCACGGCGGGGCCGGTGGAGGGCGAGGCGGTCACCCCGACGGGGGCGGCATTGCTCAGGGCGCTTTCGGTGGGACCCCCACCGGCGCGCTGGCGGCCGGTGGGCCAGGGATGGGGAGCGGGGAGCCGGGATCCGGTCGGGTATGCCAATGCGATGCGGTTGTTCGTCGCCGAGGTGGCCCCGGAGGCGGCCGAGGTGGTGGTCGTGATCACCGACCTCGACGATCTCTCACCGGAATACCTCGAGCCGTTGCGCGAGGCGCTGACGGCCGCTGGGGCCATCGATGTCCAGTCATGGCCGGTGGCGATGAAAAAGGGGCGGACAGGTCTCCGGATCGAGGCCCTCTGTCCGGTGGCGGCAGAGCCCGCGGTCACCGCGGCGATGTTTCGCCACAGTACGACGGCTGGCGTGCGGCACGCCCGGATGGACCGGGAGGTGTTGGGTCGCCGGATCGTGGAGGTGCCACTCGAGGGTGGCACGGTGCGGGTCAAGGTGCGTGATACGCCCGATGGTCCGCGGTACAAGCCTGAGTTCGACGATGTCACCGCAGTGGCACTTCGTACCGAGACCCCTGCGCTTGCGGTGGCGCAGCGGGCCCATGACCTCGCCCGGAGCATTGACGGGGCGCGGCGCAAAGAGGAGCAGCAATGAGGTTCACTGGTTTCCTGGCAATGGCAGGCGTGTTCGTGATGGTCAGTCCATCGACCGCCGTGGCACAGCAACGGCTGTCGCGGGTGGCGAAGAACATGCCGTCCAAGTATGTGGGGCCCACCTGCGACCTCAAGTCGGGGCACTTCCTGGTGAGCAGCGCCGGGACCTACCTGAGCAGCGGCGTCAACAATTCCGACCCCGTCAAGACGGTGTCATTGGTCGAGAAGGGGATCGAGGTCTCGATCCGGGCGATCACCGAGGCGGGTCAGGAAGAGAATGCTTCCGCCTGGTACTACCTCGGACGGAACTACCTCCACCTCGGTGACATCGTCGGGGCGGACAGCGCCTTCACCAAGGCGGTCGCCCTCGAGCCGGAGTGTGCCGCCGACATCCAGTCGTGGCGCAACCGCGCCTGGTTGCCGCTGATCACCCCCGCGTCGGAGTTCGTCAGTCAGGGGAATGTCGATTCGGCTCTGGTGCTCTTCCGTCAGGCCCAGACCATCTCCCGGGTGCGCCCCGAGGGCTACTACAACATGGGCGTGCTCTACGCCAACCTCGGCCAGAACGACTCGGCGATCGCCTACTTCCGCGAGACCAAGCGGATTGCCAGCACCGACGTGCAGGAGTTTGCCAAGGACCGCGACGCCGCCACCTTCAACCTCGCCGCGATGCTGCAGCGTGGCGACCAGCACGATGAGGCGGCCGCGGAGTTGCAGCAGTACCTGACCTGGGTGCCCAATGACACCGACGCCAAGCGGGCACTGGCGACGTCGCTGCGGGCCAGTGGCAATCCGGCCGGGGCGGCGGCACTCGAGGAGGAGATCCTCGCGCAGGCCGAGGCGGCCGGGACGCTGTCGACCAACGACAGGATGGCGATGGGCATCAACGCCTTCAACGGTCAGGACTTCGTCGCCGCGGCTGAGGCCTTCTCGGCGATCCTCGAGAGTGAGCCTTTCAACCGCGATGCGATGTACAACGCGGCCAACGCCTACTACGCACTCAAGGATGGGGCGAAGCTGGTCGAGCTCGGGCCCCGGTTGATCGCCCTCGAGCCACTCAACGAGGACAATCACAAGCTGCTGGCCCAGGGTTTCCAGCTCAACAATCAGCAGGACTCGTTGATCGCTGCCGTGACCGTCCTGTTGGCGATGCCGACGTCGGTGACGGTCAGTCAGTTCGCGCCGACGCCGAGCGGTGCGGCCCTGATGGGGCAGGCGGTCGGACGTGCGGCCGAGGTCGATGGTGAGGATGTGCCGCCGGCGGCGCAGTCGCTGGTGATCGAGTTCCTCGACAAGAGCGGTGCCGTAGTGGCCACAAGCGACCTGGAGATCCCGGCGCTCGAGCCGGCAGTTGCCCACGACTGGAAGGTGCAGGCCGAGGGCGCGGGAATCATCGCCTGGCGCTATCGGGTGAAGTAGCGCGGCAAGGCCATCCCCCGGCGTTGCCGGCCTTCCGGGGGATGGCTCTCTTCTGCCCCGTTGCGGGAGTAGCTCAGTTGGTAGAGCATCAGCTTCCCAAGCGCCCCTGTTGGCGCTCACCAGCGCCGAGGCGCGCCAGAAACCGCATTCTGTCGCCAGAGAGAGGGGCCAGCGCCGACACGCGCTGGCCCCTCTTGCTACAGGTTTGCTACAGGTTGGGGCGCATTCTCAATTGGCGGGGCGGGGGAGTCGTCCGAGTGGTCGCTCCGACCCCGGTCCAGGTCTGCGTGGGCCGTCGCGTGGGATGGCATATTACGGAGCTGAATCTGTGGCATGGATGCGTCAGAGTGTGGAGCGACCACCACGGTTTGGCGACGGCATTGCGTGCTGCGACTGGGTTTGCGGGGATTCTGGTCCGGCCCCGATCTTGCGCTGGATGACGCTAATTCCCTTGCAAGCCATCGCAGCACCCCCTCAAGTGGAGAACCCATGAATTTCTCACGTACCAGCCGCTGGCTGGCTGCCCCCGCGATGATCGCGGCCCTCGCCCTCACAGCGGCCCCGGCCCGTGCGCAGGTTGTGTTCGACGGTGGCATTCCGGATGGGACTACTGGCAATAACCTCGGAGGATGGGTTCAGGCTGAGGACTTCATGCTGTCCAACGCAGCCAC
>JAHEFN010000028.1 GCA_024640185.1 Gemmatimonadota bacterium
CATGCCCGGGTACGGGGCGGTCGCTGACGACGCTCCATGTCCTCGGCAGTGGGTCGAAGGGCAATGCCTTCGCCCTGGTGCACGAGGCGGCCATCCTCCTCATCGAGGCCGGCTTTTCCGCGCGGGAACTCGAACGCCGCCTGACCGTGGCCGGCCTCGACCCGGGGGCGTTGGTCGGCGTGGCGGTGACCCACGAACACGGTGACCACGCCAAGGGCGCCACCCGCATTGCGGCACGGCACGACGTGCCGGTGGCGAGCTCCATGGGGACATGGAACGCCCTGGCCCGCGGCGGTGAACCCTGCTCATGGCTCCCGGCGAGTTCACGTGGACCGGCGATGATGGGCCCCTTCACCATCGAGGCCTGCCCATCACCGCACGATGCCGCCGAACCGGTGGTCCTGGGGGTCCGCTGCGAGGACGGACCGAGTGTCGCCATCGCGACCGACCTGGGACGGCCGACCCAACCGATCCGTTGGTTCCTCCGCGACCGCGACTGCCTGATTCTCGAGTCGAACTATGATGACGTGCTGTTGCGCACGTCGGGATACCCGGCGGTCGTGCAGCAACGCATCGCCGGCAGCGGCGGACACCTCTCCAACAGCGCCTGTGCCGGCCTCATCGAGGAACTGCACCACACGCGACTCTCCACGGTGGTGCTCGCACACCTCTCCCAGCGGTGCAACACGCCCGACGCCGCCCTGGCCACCGTCAAGCCGATCCTCGATCGCCTCGGCTTCGCAGGCCGGCTCTGTGTCGCGACCCAGGAGGGCCCCATGCCCCCGGTCCCGCTCGGTGAATCCCCGCAGGCCGCCCGGCCCCAGGCACACCTCACGTCGGTGACCCCTCCGCCTCCAGCGCCGCCCGGGCCGCCACCATCGCCTCACGCTCGCTGACGCTGGGCTCGGGGAACGCCAGATCGAGCCCCCGCATCGCCTCCACCACCGCCTGGGAGATGATCAGCCGGGCGGTCTTCTTGTCGTCGGCTGGGACCACCATCCATGGCGCCTCCGCGGTGCTCGTCGCCGCGATCGCCTCGGCGTAGGCCCGACGATAGGCCGGCCAGTGCTGGCGCTCGCTGAGGTCACTGGGGCTGAATTTCCAGTGTTTGTCGGGATCGTCGAGCCGAGCGAGGAAGCGCTGGCGCTGCTCCTGGGGGGAGAGATGGAGGTAGAACTTCAGGATCCGGGTCCCATTGTGATGCAGGTGCCGCTCATGCTCGACGATCGACCGGTAGCGCTGCTGCCAGAGCACACCCAGATCCTCCGGGAGCGGCCCGAGTCGTTGGGCGCCGAGATATTCCGGGTGCACCCTGACGACCAGGACTTCCTCGTAGTAGGACCGGTTGAAGATCCCGATCCGTCCACGCTCGGGCAGACGTCGGGTGGTCCGCCAGAGGAAGTCGTGATCGAGCTCCTCCTTGCTCGGTTGCTTGAAGGAGCTCACCTGGCAGCCCTGCGGATTGATCCCCGACATGACATGCTTGATCGCCCCGTCCTTGCCAGCGGCATCCATCGCCTGAAAGACCAGCAACAGGGCATAGCGGTCGTCGGCGTAGAGCTTGGCCTGCAGCGAGCGCATCTTGCGCACCCGCTTGCGGAGCTGTTTGTGGTATTCGTGCTTCGAGTCGTAGAGCGGGGGGATCGCGGTGGCCAACTGATCCAGGTCGACCTTACTGCCGGGGGCAACCCGGAACGGCGAGACATCGATGGGCATGTGGACTCCGTCGCGGTTCGTGGATCCCACACGATACAGCGATCGGGGTCACACCGCGATCAACGGGCGACGACTGGTGCCGCGCGATGGCGGGGAAGCGGCAGGCCGTTCCGCCTCGCCGACCGATCGCAGGGCTCGGCGGGAGCCGTTGCCCTGCGCAGGCGGACCATTGAATTCCACCGGGCGCCGTCCCGTGGCGCCGTGCCAGACCAACTCCCGCTCGACGATCTGCCGCACGGCCACGCCGGCGACCATCGCCGGGGTGAAGTGACTCGCCTGCACCAGTGCCACGGCGGTGAGCACATACCCGGTGTCGGTGGCGGCGGTGAGCGCGAACGACGCCGGCTCCGCCCGGCCGTCACAGCCGACGATGAACCGCAGCCGCACCCGGACCTCGTTGGTGTCCCGTCGGTGGGGCAACGGCCGCGGTGCCGTCGCCGCCTCGAGGAGATTCGCCACGTTGTCAACCGGACCAAGGACAAATCGGGCAGCACGACTGCAGGGGTCGGAGGCCGGCGCCTGGGGGGCGAAGACGGCGAGGGCCAGGTGAAGCGGAGTGAGGAGATGCACGGCAGCCTCCCAGTTGGGGATACTGCAGCATGCAGCGGAGACCTCTCATCCCCGTGGCGCTTCCGTGAGCGGATGCTCTCGCGCCGATGACGATTCGATGACGGCCCGGCAGTGTGGAAAGTGCCGCGTGTGCAGAAACGCGCCAATCCCTTGTCATGGCTACCGTTACGGGAGGCAGATGCGGTGACCCCTCACCTCACGGAGGCCGGGAGAGAACCGTGGAGGTATCTTGACCCCATGACCATGACGCCGCGTACCGCCTTGGTGACGGGAGGGACTCGGGGGCTCGGGCTCGCCCTGGTCCTCCGCCTGGCTCGCGCCGGGACCGTGGTCTACACCGTGGCCAGGCGACGGCGGGGCATCGATGCCCTCCGGTCTCTCGCCCGTCAGGAGGGGCTGCCGATCATCGCGCTGCAGGGCGACCTCACCACACTCGGCACCCCGCGTCGGATCGCCCGGCGCCTCGCCAAGGACGGCGTCGTGCTCGATCTGTTGGTCCACAACGCAGGGCTGCTCGGCCCCCGAGTCCCGCTCGCCGACTGGTCACGGCGCGACTTCGATGCCGTCATCGCGGCCAACCTCTCCGCCCCGTTCGACCTGACCAGACGCCTGCTGCCGCGGTTCGGTCCCGACAGCCGGGTGGTCTTTGTCTCCAGTGGCGTCACCCGCGGCATCCGAACCCGCTGGGGGGCATACCAGATCTCCAAGGTGGCGCTGGAGACCCTCGCCGGCATCTATGCGGCCGAAGGCGGCGACGACGGCCCGATCATCGCCATCTTCGACCCAGGGGTGATGCGGACGGCAATGCGAGCCGAGGCCTACCCCGACGAAGATCCGGCCACCCTGCCGGAGCCCGACATGGTGGCCGAAGAACTGTTGGAGCTGACCAAAGCGCTGACCGCCAGCGAGAGTGGCCGGAGGCTGACGCGACGCCTCGGCAGGTGATCCGGGGAGACGCGGGGCTCAGCGGCCCGGATCGTCGGGGACCGCGACCCCTTCGGGCCGCGGCGTCGGGGGCCCGACGCGCTTGAGGAGGACCGGATCGGTGAGGTCCCCGCCCGAAAGTCGCAGGTCCCCGGCGCGCAGCCGCAGGTCGTAGATCTCCCACTCGCCGCCGATGGCAATCCAGATCTTCTTGCCGACCAGCCGCCAACGCACCGTCTCCTTCCCCCAGCTCGCACTCGAATCGGCGCGGATGATCACCTCGCGCGGACCACGCTTGACCTCGGCCTTCGCATCGACACGCCACGTTCCGGTCAACTCGGGGGTGCGGGACTGTGCCCGACTGACGGCGGGGGCCGCCACCATGGCGGCGGCGAGGAGCAGCTGGCGGACGACCACGATACCGGACTCCTGATGAGGGGACAGTTGGGGGACGAGCGAGAAGATAGCGCGATGGACAACCGCGCCGCATGCAGACCCTCGGCGCCTCACTCGTCGTGCCGGGCAAGGGAGGCCTCGCGGATCGCCTTGAACTCGGTCCCGGGCTTCCAAGTGGGCCACACCTCACCGTTGGCCACGCGACGTCCGAGGGCCATCAACAGCTCAAGGTCGGGGACGGCGGCGGCGATGTCCCAACTGACGTCGACCTGATCGGCTGGACTGTGGTAGATCTCGGCCGTCCACGCCTCACGCCGCTGCTCCATGTAGTCGTCGGGTTGTCCGAAGGCGCGGGTCCCGGCATCGATGAACAGCGCCGGCACACCCTGCTTCGCAAACTCGAAGTGGTCGGAACGGTAGTAGAGCCCCTTCTCGGGTTCGGCATCGGGGGTGAGGGTGCGGTCGCGAGCGGCAGCCTCCTCACCGAGCAGGTCGTCCAGGGTGCTGCTGCCCAACCCGATCACCACAAGGTCGCTGGTCGGGGCAATGACGTTCATCCCATCGAGGTTGATGTTGGCCACGGTGCGCGCGAGTGGGTAGAGGGGGTTCTCGGCGTACCACTTCGAGCCGAGCAGCCCCTGCTCTTCCGCGGTGACGGCGAGGAAGAGGAGGGAGCGGCGTGGTGCCCCCTCCCGACGGAACGCACGGGCCAGCTCCAGGAGTGCCGCGGTGCCGGATGCGTTGTCGAGGGCCCCGTTGTAGATCGAGTCGCCGTTGACGGGCGCCCCGATCCCGAAGTGGTCCCAATGCGCCGTGTAGATCACGTACTCGCCGGCAACCGCCGGATCGGCTCCCGGGAGCTTCGCGATCACGTTGTGGGTCTCGACCGTACGCAGGGTCTGGTTGATCTGGATCGACGCCGAGGCCCCGAGGTCGACCGGTCGGAAGCCAGCTGTGCGGGCCAGGGCCTCCTGGTGATCGAAGTCGAGCCCGGCATCAGCGAAGAGTCGTCGTGCCGCCGCCTCGGCAAGCCACCCCTCGACCGCCACCCGATCGGCATGGCCATCGGGGGTGCTCACGTCCATCCGCTCTCGGCTCCAGCCCCCCTCGACCACCTCCCAGGGATAGCCCGCGGATGCCGTCTGGTGCACCACCAGCACCGCCGCCGCCCCACGCCGGGTCGCCTCCTCGTACTTGTAGGTCCAGCGGCCATAGTAGGTCATCGCCTCGGCACGAAACATCGCCGGGTCGAGCGCCGCGGTGTCGGTTGCCAGGCGGACGGGCGGATCGCCGACCAGCATCACGACCGTCTTGCCACGGACGTCCTCCCCCTTGAAGTCGTCCCACCCGTACTCCGGGGCGGTCACGCCATAGCCGACGAACACCATCCCGGCAGCGGCGACATCCACCGCGCCCACCTCGCGCCGGGAGGTGGCGAGGTAGTCCGTCTTCCAGTCGAGGGGGTGGGCGCGGCCCGCGCGGGTGACGGTCATGGTCGGGGTGCCGGTGATGCCCACGAGGGTCAGCGGCTGCGTCCACGACCCGTCGGGGTTCCCCGGCTCCAGCCCGATCGCCTCGAACTGGGAGGTGAGGAAGGCGATGGTGCGGTCCTCCCCGATCGTGCCGGGGCGACGTCCCATGAGGGAGTCCGACGCCAGGACGGTGATGTCGTTGAGGAGTCGCTCGCCGGAGATCTCGGCGACCGGGGCGGCGGGCGGGGCGCAGGCCGCGAGGCACAGCGGGATGAGGATGGTCGCGCGAGACATCAAAGACTCCGGGCGTAGGTGGGAAGCTGGAATGAACAGGGTTGCTGCCCGAATGCAACACGGCCACCTCACTGAGGTGGCCGCATCATCCCGGTCGCCCTGCCCGTGAGGGCGGACGGATCGGTCACTGCTTCCGGCGTCGCCGGGCCAGGGACATGCCGATCAGGCCACTCGCCAGCAACGTCATGGTGGCGGGCTCGGGGACGGTCTCGGTCGGTCCGGTCGATCCGGTCGGCCCCTCGAGGACAAACAACTCGATCATCCGCGTTCCGTAACTGCCGTTGAGGTTGTCGAACTGGTGGAGCCCCTCCGTGAAGCCCGCGGCTTGGCCCCACGTCACCCTGGTCAACCCGGTCCACTCCGGTCCGAAGCGGAACGGCGTGAACGTTGGGGTCATGATCGCCGTCGGGAACGCGAATGACGTGCCGATCAAGCCGCCCCCCTGGACCGCGCCGGTGAAGAAGACCGTGCCGCCCAGCCCGCCGAACTCCACCGCGGCGAGCTCGATCGAGGTGAGCGTGAAGGTGCCACCGTCGACGAGCGAGAGGGTCGCCAACTGATTGTAGCCGTCGATGAACAGCGCCGGGGAACGGGGATATCCCGGGTAGTCGCTGCACCAACTGCCGAACCCGAGGGAGGAGGTGAGCTGGAATCCATTCTCGACCCACCCCTGATACCACGAGGAGCCGGCGCCGACACAGGCCGCCGCATCGAAATTCATCGTCTGGGCCTGGGCCGCCGGGGCCGCGAAGGAGATCGCGAAGGCCAAGGCGAGGCCGGAGAGTCGTACGCGCATCGGTACCGCCACAGGGTTGAGTGTCATACCCGGCATAGAGGCAACACCCGGACCACAATTCGCATCTGCTTGTTGTTGAACGAGTTACAGATTAGCTGTCAAGTAATTGCACAACCAGGAGCCCCTCAATTGTTGTGGAAAAGCAACAAGGTGTGGCGTGGGGAGCACACATGACGCGCAGACTGGGGCAGAAACACAACGGCCACCCCGTGTGGGGTGGCCGCGTGCCCTGCACCAGCGTGTCCGTCGATGGGCTCAGTACATCCCGCCCATGCCACCGCCGCCGCCCGGAGGCGCGGGCGGGTTGTCTTCCTTCATCTCGACCACCACACACTCGGTGGTCAGCAACAGCGAGGCGATCGACGCGGCGTTCTGGAGTGCCGTGCGGGTCACCTTGGTCGGGTCGATGACGCCGGCCTTGACCAGGTCCTCGTACTTGTCGGTCTGGGCGTTGTAGCCGTAGCCCGCATCCTTCGAATCCTTGACCTTCGCCACGACGATCGAACCCTCGACGCCGGCATTGGCACAGATCACCCGGATCGGCTCCTCGATCGCCCGTCGAAGGATCTCGACGCCGATCTTCTCGTCCCCGCTCGCCTTGACCCGGTCGAGCGAACCCTGAACCCGGAGGAAGGCCACACCGCCGCCGGGCACGATGCCCTCTTCGACAGCGGCACGGGTGGCGTGCAGGGCATCCTCGACCCGGGCCTTCTTCTCCTTCATCTCGGTCTCGGTGGCGGCACCGACATGAATCACGGCCACCCCGCCGGCGAGCTTCGCCAGCCGCTCCTGCAGCTTCTCCCGATCGTAGTCCGACGTGGACTTGTCGATCGCGGCGCGGATCTCGGAGATCCGACCCTGGATGGCCGAGGCCTTGCCCTTGCCGTCGACGATCGTGGTGTTGTCCTTGTCGAGCACCACCCGCTTGGCCTGACCGAGGTCTTCCAGCGTGGCGTTCTCGAGCTTGAGGCCGAGCTCCTCGGAAATGACGTTGCCATCGGTGAGGATGGCGATGTCACGGAGCATCTCCTTGCGGCGATCACCGAAGCCCGGCGCCTTGACGGCCGCGACCTTGAGCGTGCCACGGAGCTTGTTGACCACCAACGTCGCGAGGGCCTCGCCGTCGATGTCCTCGGCGATGATCACCAGCGGCTTGCCCGACTGGGCCACCTTCTCGAGGACCGGGAGGAGGTCCTTCATGGCGGAGATCTTCTTGTCGTGGATCAGGATGTACGGCGAGTCGGCCACCGCCTCCATCGCCTCCGGATCCGTCACGAAGTACGGCGAGAGATAGCCGCGGTCGAACTGCATGCCGTCGACCGTCTCCAGCGTGGTCTCGAGACCCTTGGCCTCCTCGACCGTGATGACGCCCTCCTTGCCGACCTTCTCCATCGCCTCGGCGATCAGCTTGCCGATCTCCGGGTCGCTGTTGGCCGAGATCGTGCCGACCTGGGCAATGTCCTTCTTGCCGTTGGTCGGGACCGACAACGCCTTCAGCTCGTTCACCAGCATCTCGACCGCGCGGTCGATACCCCGCTTCAACTCCATCGGGTTGGCACCGGCGGTGACGTTCTTGAGTCCCTCGCGGAAGATCGCCTGGGCCAGCACGGTCGCCGTCGTGGTCCCGTCGCCGGCCAGATCGGACGTCTTGGTGGCGACTTCCTTCACCATCTGGGCGCCCATGTTCTCCACGGCGTCCGCGAGCTCGATCTCCTTGGCCACCGAGACACCGTCCTTGGTGACGGTCGGCGAGCCGAACTTCTTGTCGATGACCACGTTCCGGCCCTTGGGGCCGAGGGTGACCTTCACCGCCTCGGCGAGGGCGTCAACACCCTTCTTGAGCTTGGCGCGGGCCTCAACATCAAACAGCAGTTCCTTCGAAGCCATTCTGTGGTTCTCCAGTTGTATCGTTCAGGCAATAGGAAACGTCGGTCAGCCGACCTTCGCGAGGACATCAGAGGCCTTGATGATCATGACCTCGGAACCGTCGATCGTGAACGGCGTACCGCTGTACTTCCCGTAGATGACCTTGTCGCCGACCTTGATGTCGACCGGGACTCGCTCCCCCTTCTCGAACCGGCCAGGCCCGACGGCGATCACCTCGCCCTGGGTCGGCTTTTCCTTCGCGGTATCGGGGATATACAGTCCACCCCGCATCTCTTCTGATTCATCACTCGGCTTGATCACCACGCGGTCTTCGAGCGGGGAGATCTTGAGCTTCGTCTTTGTGGCAGCCATCGCGTTGGCCTCCGACTCCAACAAGGGTTGAACATTGCTACAGGGATCAGATTGGCACTCATCACGCCCGAGTGCCAGCGGGGTCAAACCTAGGCTTGGGAACGCCCAAGTCAAGACAGGACTTAGGATTGGCAATCGGCATGCCAGAGTGCCAAGTCATTCTTGCAGGGTGAGACGGCCCGGATGGGCCAGTCTGGCAGCATCGCGCTCGGCGAGCTGGGGCGGCCTGTCAGAACCGCTCGGGTGGCGGTCGGCCGAAGGTCACTCCTTCGGCTGATTGGGGGCGTTGACGGCGGGTTGACGGGCCGGGTGCGATCGTGGAATCGCCACCTCTGCCCAGGCGAAGCCCTGGGAGGCTGTCAGGGGGCTGAAGCGACTCGGCTCGTCAACCAGCACTTCGGGCGATCCCTCCCCCGGCAGCCGGGGATCGGAGCCCGTCCAGAGGTCGCCGATGATCACCACCATTGCGGTCCCCGTCCTCGCGGCGTGTGTCGTGGCCGTCACCCCCGCCCCGCGCCCGGATGTCACCGTCAGCGTCGATTCAGCCTCACATGTGGTCAGGATCGCCGCCGGTCAGTTCATGATCCCGGCGGCGGCTGGCCATGACCACGGGGGACATGGTCGGGGCAGTGCGGCTCCCCTGATGCACTTCAGCTGGCCAATCGACGGCTGGTTGCGTGGAGTGCGGCTCATCATCACCGATGGATCCGGCCGCGAGCTGCCGAGGCGGCTGGTCCACCACATCAACATCGTGAACTTCGACCGACGGCAACTGTTCTACCCGGTCCCGGAGCGGATCATCGCATTGGGCCAGGAGACCGAGGACATCTCCCTGCCCAAGTCGGTCGGTGTCCCCGTCACGGCCGGCAGCCGGATGGCGATCTCGCTGGTCTGGCACAACCCCGATCCAGTCATGTATCACGGCGTGACCGTGACGCTGGAGGTCGACTGGTCGCCGACCAACCTCGTTCCCCGGCCCTTGAGCGTGATCCCGGTCTACATGAACGTGACAAGTCCCGTCGCCTCCCCTGTCGACTTCGACATGCCTCCCGGTCGGAACAGCTTCGCGGCCGACTTCGTGATGCCATTGGGGGGGCGGGTGATCGGCGTCGGTGGACACCTCCACGACTACGGCACCGGCCTGACCCTCGCCGAGCTGCGGAACGGGGCTGCGCGACCGAAGCTCACGCTTGACGTCGAGCGTGACGAAGCGGGCCGTGTGCTCAGGGTGGAGCGCCAATATCCGGGCATCACCGGACGCGGCACCAAGCTGGAGGCCGGCCGCCAATACCGGATGTCCGGCAGTTACGACAACCCGACCGGCAGGACGATCAAGGACGGCGCCATGGTGCACATGGTGTTGCTGCTCGCACCCGATGACCTGGTGGACTGGCCGCGGATCGACCCCGCCGACATCGACTTCCGGCGCGACGTCGCCTGGCTGGAGGGCGAGGAGCCGTAGTTACTCGACGATGCGCCGCACCCCGACCCACCGCCGCAACCAGTAGCGCCCGTAGCTGTCCTCCTCGGCCAGCCGCGAGATCCGCACCCCACTGCTGGCGGAGTGGATGAACCGCCCCTCACCCACGTAGAGACCGACGTGGGTGACGCGGTCGCCGCCCTCACTGAAGGTGAGGATGTCACCGGGGATCAACGCGTCGAGGTCTTGACGAATCGGCACCCCGGCCTGTGACTGTCCCTGGGCCGTGCGCGGGATGCGGACGCCATACTTGCCATACGCGTGGTAGATCAATCCCGAGCAGTCGAAGCCCCCGCTACCGTCGCCGGTGCCACCCCAGACGTAGGGCTGCCCCATCTCCTCCAGGGCCGTCGAGACCACACTGCCGATCAGGCGAGCCTTCGTCTCGGGAATCCCGGCAGCACGCAGCCGGTCACCGGTCGCCCTCGGGACGTAGAGCCCACTGGCTTCCGCTCCGGGAGGTGGGCGGGTCCTCGCCGAGCGCCAACCGATCGACACCCCGACCTCGAGGCCATCCCGTCCCTCGATGGAGAGATTCCGCCAGCGTGCCTCGACCGTGGTGCGTACCGTGCCGAGGTGGAACAACGGCAGCCGGATCCCGATCGAGGATCCGTACCAGAGGCGGTCCTGATCGGAGAGGCCGAGCCCTGCCGCACCCCCGACGAAGATCGTCGGCAACCGTCTGGCGCCGTCAAAGAGGGTGAGGTCGAGCCCGAAGCCCGTCAGCTCGCCCTCCTTCGGCCGCTCGCCGGGAAGCACCTGCACCGAGGCGTCGACTCCCAACGGCCCCGCCAACTCCCGTTGCACAGTCAGCCGCCACGTCGACTCGTCCGGTTGGCCCGCCAGCAGGTACCCGGCGGTGACGAAGACCCCGTCCTGCGCAGCGAGCGAGGGGGCGAAGCAACCGAGCAGCAGGGCTGAGGCAACGCAGCGGCGCATCATCTTCACCGATCAGGTCCGTGGTCGGGGGAGTCAGGTCCGAGGGCATCCTCGAGGACGTCTCGGGTGGGGACGCCCTCGGGGGTGACCGCAAGCACGTCCTGAAGCGCAGGCGAGCGGCGCAAGAGACGGAGCCAGAGCCAGAGCCCGACCGCCGCACCCAGGAGGCCGCCCAGCAGGGCCACGACGAGGCCAGCCGTGGAGGAGAGCCCCGGAGCGAGGAGCAGGACAAGGGTGGAGCCAAGGGCGGCCGTGAGGACCGCAGCAATCGGGGTGAGCAACCAGCCACCGAGATGGAACAGAGCCCGCACGAACCGTCGGATCACGGGGCGGCTGCTACCCTCGCGAGCGACCCATCCCGCTGACGAAGGCCGCGATGGCCAGCGCCGGCAGGACGGCGACGCCGAACGTGGGGACCGACCAGGCCGCCCCCGGAAAGCCAAGCGCGGCAGCGGCGGCACCAACGATGGCGGTCAGGGCCGCGATGAGCACCACGGCACCGGGGATCGAGGGCGCGCCGTTCTTGGCCGTCTGATTGGCCATCACGAAGGCGCCCATCCACGACAGGTAGCTGCCGACCATCCACCACACCGGGTGGTACCACCAGTTCGAATGACCGCCGACCTCGTACCACCGGTTGGTCCAGGTCCCGAGTGGCTGCAGGGCCACGACATCGAGGACCAGGAAGGCGAGGGCCGCACCGAGGCCGATGCCCGCTGCGCCGGCGATTCCCTCGATGGTCCTGGCCCGGGTCCAGTGACCCGGGAGCAGGATCGTGGCGATCAGGCCGACGGTGAGGAGCAACGCCGTCGCCCCCTGATCAGCCGTCCCCTCGAGCGTCCGATTGGCCATCGAGATCGCGAGGATCGTCACAGCCTGCATCAGCCCCAGCTTGACCGAGCTGCGGACGATGAGCGGGACGTCAGTGGTATCGAATGTGGTGTCGGGATGCACCGCGGTAGCCATGTTCCGGTTGTCTCCGTCGAAGGTGCCGTGGAGGCGCAAAGGTAGCCGAGGAGCGGCATCGAGGCCAAGGGTTGCCCTAGGCCACCCAGGCGAGGATCACGGCGATGTCGGTCAGCAGCCAGGCACCGAGCGCGTGGTACATCCCCCGTTGATGCGCGGCGGAGGACCAGAGCGCGCCGGTGCGCTGCCACGGCAGGAGGACCACCAGCCAGGCGATCAGCGCCAAGGCCAGCGGACTCCAGCGCAGCAGCGGGGGGTCGCTGAGCCCACCGGCCCACGCCGCCCCACCGAGCAAGCCGAAGCCAACGCCGACCGCGACCAGCGAGATCCCCAGGCTCTGGGTGACCCCGAGTCGAATGACGAGTGTCCGATCACCCCTGGCCCGATCCTCATCGATCTGGTAGAGCTGGGTCAGCGGATAGAGCGCGCCGAAGAGCGCGGCGAAGGCGGCGATGATCATCGCCGCCACGGGCGCCAGCGGCTTGCCGGTCAATGCCCATCCCGCCCATGGGGTCAGGGCACCGAAGCCGATCATGTTGATCACCCAGTCGATCCCGCCAACCCGCTTGAGCCGCACCGGAGGAACCGAATAGGCCACCGACATCGCCGCACAGGCCAGATAGAGCCAGCGCCACGTGGGACCCACCGACCAACTCACCGCCAGACCGCCGACCATCAGGAGCACGCCGACGACGGCGAGTCCACGGGGCGGTGGTGGTGGCTGACGGAGATAGGCGATATCGCCCTCGTCGCGATCGAACGCCGAGTTGAGGGCCAGGGTGCCACCATTGAGTCCAATCACCCACGCGGCGATCCCCAACCACGCCTGGGCGCCGGGCCAGCTGAGACCCGAGGCGAGTAGCCAGCCGAGCCCGGTGTGCGCCGCCATGACCGGCCACTCTGCCGGTCGCAGGTGAAGCAGGTAGGGCAGCAGCGGTCCGAGGACCGGTCGGGCAAGCCGGCGGCTGGCGGTCGCCTCGAGCGGGTCGGGCGGTGGCGGAAGGGTCATGCCGGCAACCCCAGCGCATCGGCGGCGAGATCGAGACCATGCAACGTGAGGTCGGGATCGACGACGGTCACCGTGCTCGTCAACGGGGCAATCAGCGAGGCCAAGCCACCGGTGGCGATCACCCGCGGCTCCGACGTTCCCGGCCACTCGGCCCGGATCCGCCGCACCATCCCATCGATCGCATCGGCGGTCCCGTAGAGGATGCCGCCCTGCACGTGCTCGGCGGTCGTCCGGCCGATCACGCGGGCGGGGGGTTCGAGTTCGGTCGCGGTGAGCTGCGCGGCCTTGGCCACCAACTGATCGGCCGAGGTCCGCAGCCCGGGCATGATCGACCCCCCGATGAACCGTCGATCGGCAGTCACACAGTCGAAGGTCGTTGCCGTGCCCAGGTCCACCACGATGGCGTCGCCTGGGTGGCGGGCGAGGGCGGCAAGGGCGTTGGCGATCCGGTCAGCCCCGACGGCGAGTGGCTCGTCGACATCGAGGACCAACGGGACCGGTGACCTGGCGTCGAGCACGCCGACGCGATCGGTGATCCTCGCGGTGACCGCGGCGATCACGCCATGGGTTGCTCCGGGCGCCACCGAGGCGACACAGGCCGCCCGGATCTGGTCGACGCCTTCGCCGCTGCGGTCGACCAACGACTCGATCAGGAGGGCCCATTCATCAGGGGTGCGATGAAGGGTCGTCGTCAGTCGCCAATGGCCGAGGATCTGTTCGCCGGCGGCGAGGCCGAGCGTCATCTCGGAGTTGCCGATATCAATGAGGAGGCGCATGCAGGGAATCTGGAGTCAGGAGGCCGGTGTGACCACCCCGCTCCGGAGCGCGTGCCGAACCCCATCCTTCCCCCTGACCACCAAGGCCCCTTCGGCGCTGACGCCCTCGATCACACCCTCAACCGGGCTGCGGATCGTCCGGCCGGCCAAGAAGTCCCGGTTCTGCCAGGCTGCCAATTCGTCGGCATCGAGGGGTCCGCCCCGTGCCGCCGAGAGGATCGCCGACACCACCGGTCCGGCCAGCGCCCGCGGCTCCAGCCTCGATCGCGCCGACGGCGGCACCACCTCCCCCAGCGCCACGGCG
>JAHEFN010000265.1 GCA_024640185.1 Gemmatimonadota bacterium
CGACATCGTCTTCGCCACCCTGGCGCTGGCGTCGTTCTCCTTCCTGGGTCTCGGCATCCCTCCGCCGACGGCAGAGTGGGGGGCGATGATCGCCGACGGGCAGCCATTCATCACGACCAACTGGTGGTTCGCCACCATTCCCGGACTCGCCATCGTCGGACTGGGTCTGGGCCTGTCGCTGATCGGTGAAGGCTTCGAAGAGGCGCTACGAGGATGAGCGGCAGCCTGCTCGAAGTCACCGATCTCCGGGTTACCTTTGACGTGCACGGAAGCCAGGTCACCCCGGTCGACGGTGTCTCGCTCACCCTCGAGCGCGGCGAGGCGCTCGGCATCGCCGGTGAATCCGGATCCGGCAAGAGCCTCACCCTGAAATCTATCATCGGGTTGCTTCCGCCCAATGCGGAAGTCGGGGGCGACCTCCGCTTCGCCCTGGACCAGGAAAGGCCGATCCCATACGCCCCGGCCGACGTGCACGGGCACGGGATCTCGATCATCTTTCAGGAGCCGATGACCGCCCTCAACCCGACGATGCGGGTCGGCGACCTCATCGCAGAAGGGCCCAGGCTCCACAAGGGTATGAACAAGAAGGAAGCCGAGGAGCGGGCGATCGAGTTGATGCGCCTCGTCGGGATCCCCACTCCGGAGCGGCGGGCCCGAATGTGGCCTCACCAGCTATCGGGCGGGCTCCGCCAGCGGGTGATGATCGCCACCGCCCTCTCGGTAGAACCGCAGTTGCTGCTGTGTGACGAGCCCACCACGGCGCTCGACGTGTCGATCCAGGATCAGATCCTCGGGCTGCTCCAGGAACTGCGCACCCGCCTCAACATGGCGATCATCTTTGTCAGCCACGACCTTGCCGTCCTCGGCGAGATCTGCGATCGGCTGGCGATCATGTACGCCGGACGGATCGTCGAGACCGGTCCGGTCGACGAGGTGTTCGCCGACCCGCAGCACCCCTATACCGAGGCGCTGATGACCTCTGTGCCGTCGTTCGGGGCGACCACCGACATGCTGATCGGCATCGCGGGCCGGCCGCCGGACCCGCGGGACTTCCCGCCGGGGTGCCGGTTCGCCCCGCGGTGCGCCTACGCCCGGAAGGACTGCTCTTCGGCAGATCACCACCTGGCGGACCTCGGTCCGGGACGTACCACCGCTTGTATCCATCCCGAGCTCATCGCGGGGTTGGGGCAATGAGCGAGTTCCTCGAGATCAGGAACGTCACGGTGACGTTCAAGGTCGGATCGACCATTGCGGCCCGCATCAAGGGCGACCCGGCGCCAATCCTCACCGCGGTCGATGGAATCTCCTTCGAAGCCGACCGCGGCGAGTCGATCGGCATCGTCGGGGAGTCGGGCTGCGGCAAGTCGACGCTGGCCAAAGCCATCACGGGTCTGGTTCCGGTGGCGTCGGGATCGATCCACCTCGACGGCGTTGAACTCACCGGCAAGCGGGATCGAACCACAATGCGCCGCATCCAGATGGTCTTCCAGGACCCGAGCTCATCGCTCAACCCGTCGCTGACCGTCGAGAAGATGCTCTCCGAGCTTCTGCGAGTTCACGAGATCGTCCCCGGCGAGAAGATACCGGATCGGTGCGCCGAGCTGATGGAACTCGTCGAGCTGCCCCCATCCCTCCTCAAGGCACTCCCCCGCCGCCTCTCCGGCGGGCAGCGCCAGCGCATCGGGATCGCCCGGGCGCTGGCGCTCGAACCGGAGGTCCTGATTGCCGACGAGGCCGTGGCCGCCCTGGACGTGTCGGTCCAGGCCCCGGTGCTCAATCTGCTCAACTCGCTGCGCCGGGACCTCGGCCTCACTCTCATGTTCATATCGCACGACCTGGCCGTGGTGCGCTACGTGAGCGACCGGGTGGTCGTTATGTACCTGGGCAGAGCGGTCGAGGATCGCCCAACGGCGGAGCTATTCGACAACCCCCGCCATCCCTATACCAAGGCGCTGATGGCGGCCGCCCCCAAGTTCGGCGTGAAGAAGAAGCCCGGTGAGTCCGCCCTCAAGGGTGAACCCCCGAGTGCCCTCGACCTGCCATCCGGGTGCCGGTTCCGGCCCCGCTGCCCGCTGGCGGCCGAGATCTGCGAGCAGATCGAGCCCGACCTCACCGGTCCGTCGGAGATCGAACGCGCTGCCTGCCACTTCGCCTGGGATGAGGCGCCGGCTTGAGTCCGTGGTGGTGGCGCCGGGAACAACTGAAAGGATTCCGATGACCGATCGCACCACCCGCATTCGCGCTTCCCACATCATCGCGTTCGACGGCGCGCAACATCGTCACCTGCGCGACGGCGAGATAGTGATCCGGGGAGAGGACATCGTCTACGTCGGGAGACGCTTCGAGGGTGAGGTGGACGCCGAGATCGACGCGTCCGGCAGGGTGGTCACCCCCGGCTTCATCAACACCCATGCCCACATGGCGGGATCACCGTTGGACCGATCCTTCGTCGAGGGCGGCGGCCCGCCGGAACTCGGCTACGACACGCTGATCGACTACCTCATGCCCCGCCATGCGTTGCTGGGGCCGGACGCCGACGCTGCCTGCCTCGAATACTCCTTCGCCGAGGTCCTGCGCAGCGGAGCCACGACCTGCATCGAAATGGGTGGCGAGCTGGGCAACCTGCCCGAGCTGGTTGCGACCTACGGGAACCGGATCTACTACGCCCCGCTCTACAACTCAGCGGCCTGGTACTCACCGGACGGGCGAACCGTCGCCTACGACTGGCACGAGCAGCGTGGTCTCGACCGCCTCGAAGAGATCGCCGCCGAGATCGAGGCCCACGACGGATCCTGCGCCGGCCTGCTGCGCGGCCTGCTGGCGCCGGCCCAAGCGGACACTTGCACCGAGGAGCTCCTGCTGAAGACCCGGGAGCACGCCGCCCGGCTCGGCGTTCCGATCACCCTCCACGTGGCCCAAGCCCCGTGGGAGATCGACAACATGGTGGAACGGGTCGGCACCACCCCCGTGGCCTGGCTGCGTGAGATCGGGTTCCTCGACGACACCGTGATCCTGGGGCACGCCATCTTCCTCGGGGGCACCCGGTGGACGGATCGCCCGGAAGACGACATCGGGATCATCGCCGCGTCCGGCGCCTCGGTGGGGCACGCCGCCTGGGTGTTCGGACGCGACGGCATGGGATTGGATTCGTTCCGCCGATATCAGCACGCCGGCATCAACATGACCCTGGGAACCGACACCTCACCGCAGAACATGATCCAGGCGATGCGGCTGGCCGCCATCTACTCACGTGCGATGGAGGGGGGCAACCCGCGGGCCACGAGTGCCGCAGACGTCTTCAATGCCGCCACCCTCGGGGGCGCCGCCGCACTGGGACGGGACGACCTGGGCCGCATCGCGCCGGGCGCCAAGGCCGACCTCGTGATCTTCTCCGGGACCTCGTTCAACATGACCCCGCTGCGCGACCCGATTCAGAACATCGTCTTCAGTGCCGAGACCGAGGACGTCGAGACGGTGATCATCAACGGCCGAACCGTGGTCGAGGACGGGCTGGTAGTCGGCCTCGGGGACCGGGCCGAGGAGGTCGGCGCCCGGGTGCAGCGAGTCGCCGAATCGATGTGGTCCGGAATGGCCACGGTCGATCGAGAAGCCCGCACCATCGACGACCTGGCACCCCCCAGCTTCCGTCCCTGGGAAGAGTGAGCCGATTCGCGATGCGTCTCCCCGGAGCGGAGCGGAGGGGAGAAGGGAGCAACCTGATGCGCGACCTCGCTGCGGGACGGCATCCGCCATAGATCTGCGTGCCAAGCAGATTGGGAGCTTCGCCTCTACCTCTGGAGCCCGGTAAGGATCGATGCTGAGTGGACAGAAACTACGCGAAGCCTCCTCCCCGGGGACGCATGGAAACAGAAAGCAAGGAAGCGACGT
>JAHEFN010000029.1 GCA_024640185.1 Gemmatimonadota bacterium
AGCAGGTTCATGATCACCACGTCGCGGCCCTCGGGGTCGGAGGGACTGCGGACCCGGAGGAAGACCACGAGTCCTCCCTCCCGGGTGATGCGAGGCGAGCTCTCCACCAGTTCGGTGAAGGTCAACCGGGACACCTCGCCACCACCGGGGAGTGAGGCGAAGAGGTCGGTGCGGCCCTCGGCGCCCTCCGCCACAAAGACGACGAACGGCTCCTCACCGACCTCGATCCGCCCCTGGAGTGGCGAGATCGAACAGGCGGTGAGGAGTGACGCGGCGGTGACGCAGGCGAGACGACCGATGGTCCGCACTCAGCGCCCTTCCAAGTGAGTGCCAAAGAAGGTCTCGATCTCGCGCTTGGCCCGGTCGGCCTCCGCGGTGCCCGAGCCGGTCCGCCCCGGCTTCATGAAGCCGTGTCCCGTGCCGGCATACGAATCGGCGACGAACGGCTTGCCCATCCGGCGCATCATCTCGACGATCGTCGGCAGTGCGTTGGTGACCCGGCCGTCGTTCTGGCCATAGACGCCCATCACCGGTGCCTGGACGGATGCCAGCATCGCGGTGTCGGCGAGTGGCCCATAGCAGACCACGGCCGCCTTGAGCCTCGGATTGTGCGACGCGTAGGTCCACACCGTGCCGCCTCCCCAGCAGAAGCCGATCACGCCGGTGTTGTCCTGTTGGGTGGCTGGCTGCGCATTGATGTAGTCGTAGGTCGCATCGAGGTCACGCACCACATCCTCGCGCTCGAGCGAGGAGACAAGCCGTCGGGCGGAGTCGCCCATCGCCCTGGTGCTGCCGTACCGCGAGGAGAGCAGGTCGGGGACGATCGCGACGTATCCCTTCGCGGCGTAGTCGTCGGCCACCGTCGGCTCCCAGTCGGTCATCCCGAAGATCTCGTGGATCACGATGATTGCCGGGGCCTTCCCCTGGCGCTCGGGGTAGGCGACGTAGGCCTCGATGGTCTGGCCGTCGGCGTTGGGGTAGCTCACCCACTCCCCGTGCGTGGTCACGGCGTCGAGGGTCGGAGTCGGGGCATCGCGGGAGGCGACCAGGTAGCCGGTGCCACCAACGGTCAGGAGAAGCAGGGCGGCGAGGAGGGGGGTGCGCATGGGGAGGATCCTGGACGATAGACGAGAGACGAGAGACGATGGCCCTCGGTGCCGGGGATACCACCGTCGTGAAGGTCAGGAATGAAAGGTATGCTTCGGAAAAGCTGCGGCCAGTCTCCAGCTCGGGATTGGCCGCCTCGACCGATGGCGTTGTCCGTCTCTCGTCTCTCGTCTATCGTCTATCGTCACATGTGGCTCCTCCCGCATTTTCCACGGATCGCCCGCCTTGCGGCGTTCGTCTACTACCGGGCGCGGTATGCCGGTGGGGCCGTGCCGCCCGAGGGGCCCGTGCTGGTGGTGGCCAACCATCCCAACTCGCTGCTCGACCCGATGATGGTGGTGGCCGCAGCCCGACGACCGTTGCGGTTCCTGGCCAAGGCACCGCTCTTTCCCGACCCCAAGATCGGCTGGTTGGTGCGGGCCTCGGGGGCGATCCCGGTGCATCGCCGGCAGGACGGCCCCGCCGTCGATGGCAGCAATGCCGAGATGTTTCGAGAGGTGCACACGGCCCTTGCCGGCGGCGACGCCGTGGCGCTCTTTCCCGAGGGGATCAGCCACTCGGCGTCGTCGCTCGCTCCGCTCAAGACGGGCGCTGCGCGAATCGCCCTCGGTGCCGCTGCGGAGCTGGGGGTCTTTCCAATCGTCCCGGTGGGACTGGTCTTCCGGGAGAAGGACATCTTCCGCTCGGATGCATCGGCGATCACGGGGGAACCGATCGAGTGGGCCGATCTCGCCGGCCGTGGCGCTGAGGACAAGAGTGCCGTGCGGCTTCTCACCGACCGGATCACCGCCTCACTCAGGTCGCTCACCCTCAACCTCGAGACCGCCCAGGACCGACCACTGGTCGAGTGTGCCGTGCGAGTGTGGGAAGCGGAGCAGCGGGTCATGCCGGAACCCTCCGAGCGCGTCACTCGCCTTGCCGCGACCACCTCGATTCTCGCCGCAGTCCGGCAGGATGATGACGCCGAAGGTTTGGCGTTGATCGCGGCAGTCGCCCGTCACCAGCGGCGGCTCACCCGACTCGGGCTCCGCCCCGCCGACCTGGTGGCCGACATCAGGATCTCTCGAGGCGCCGGATGGTTGGTCGGACGTGCCCCACTCCTGATGCCGCTGGCCGCGGTGGTGGGGCTGGCCGGTTGGTTGTTGTTCGTGGTGCCCTACCGCGCCACCGGGTTGGTCACCGACCGGTTCCGTCTCGAGAGCGATGTCCGCTCCACCTGGAAGTTGATGTTCGGCGCGGTGATCTACCTGGCCTGGCTGTTGCTGTTGGTGTCGATGGCGGTGGTGTGGTTCGGGGTCGTGGTGGCCTTGCTCACGGCCGTGCTGGTTCCGGTGGTCGGGATGACCGGCCTGTTGGTGCGCGAGATGTGGCGAGGGTCGTGGCGTGACGCCCGCCGCTATCTGGTGCTCCGATCGCGACGTAGCTTGATGGATACCCTCCGCGCCAACCAGCGCGAGCTCGGCCAGCGCCTTGATGCGCTGGCCCAACGCTTCCCCTCCGGAGTCCAGCGATGAACGATGCCTCCCCGGTCGCTGCAGGCCGCGATCACCCGAAGACGGTCTGGTCCTGGGCGTTCTTTGACTGGGCGAACTCTGCCTTCACCACCCTGATCGTGACCTTTGTCTACGCCACCTACTTCACGGGGGCCTTCGCTCCCGACAAGGAGACCGGGACCCAGTGGTGGGGGTGGGCGGTCTCTGCCAGCGCGTTGCTCATTGCGCTGCTCTCGCCGGTGCTCGGTGCTGCCGCCGACAAGGCGGGTGCCCGCAAGCTCTTCCTCGGGTGGTCGGTCGTGCTCTGTGCGGCAGGAACGGTTGCCCTCGCGTTCGTGACGCCATCCGGTGGCCGGAGTGCGGTGATCGCACTGACGATCTTTGCGCTCGCCAATGTGGCGTTCGAGGTGGGGATGGTCTTCTACAACTCGTTCCTCCCCGAGATCGTCTCGGAGGAGAAGATCGGCCGGGTGTCGGGGTACGGTTGGGGGCTCGGCTACGTCGGTGGACTGCTGTGCATGGCCATTGCCCTGGTGGGATTCGTCGGGTTTCCTGGCGCGGAGGCGTTCCTCGGCATCACCAAGGAGGGCGCGTGGCATGTGCGCTCCACGAACTTCCTGGTGGCCGGGTGGTTCCTGCTCTTCGCCTTGCCGTTCTTCAGAAATGTCTCCGAGACACGGCGCGGCCCGGTCAAGCTCGATGTGATGGGATCGTTTCGCGAGTTGGCCCAGACCTACACCCACATCCTCCGGTACCGCGAGACGTTCCGATTCCTGCTGGCGCGGCTGGTGTTCAATGATGGATTGGTGACGATCTTCGCGTTTGGGGCCATCTACGCGTCAGGCACCTTTGGGATGAACGAGACCGACGTGCTGCTCTTCGGGATCGCCCTGAACGTGGCGTCCGGCTTGGGGGCCTTCGTCTTCGGGTTCGTGGACGACAAGGTGGGCGGCAAGCAGACCATCATGATGACCCTGCTGCTCCTCTCGATGGCAGCGATGGTGGCCGTCTGGGCCCCGACCGTCACCTGGTTCTGGGCGGCCGGGATCATGATCGGGCTCTTCGTCGGCCCCAACCAGTCGGCTTCCCGGTCGCTGATGGGCCGGTTCGTTCCCGAGAAGCATCAGGCGGAGTTCTTCGGATTCTTCGCCTTCTCGGGGAAGGCCACGGCGTTCATGGGGCCGTTGTTGCTCGGCTGGGCCACCACGGCGTTCGCTTCACAGCGGGCGGGGGTGGCCACCGTGTTGGTCTTCTTCGCCGTCGGTGGCCTGCTGCTGGCGCGGGTCGATGAGCGTGCCGGTATCGCAGCGGCGAGGGCGGGCTAGGCCGGGACGGTGCCGCTGACGACGACGAACTCGCCCGGGATCGAGTATCCCGTCCCCGACCGGAAGGGCTCGATCGAGGCGAGATACTCGTCGTGGGCTGCCGCCTTGGTCGACGCATCGAAGCGGGCGTAGGCGAGTGCCACCGGTCCGCCGGCGAAGGCCGCGCCAAGGGCGTCCTCGACGCCGGCATACTCCAGGGAGACCGACAGTCGGTCTTCGGTGATTTCGACGAGCCCGGCCTGTTGGAAGCCGAGTTCCAGGGCGTTGCCGGTGCCGAGTCCGAAAAACATCGGGCAGACGTCGGACTCGACCCGCGCATCGACAATCGGGAAGATCTCGGCCCAGCCGCAGTGCTTGCGGTGGCCCCAGACGGCCGCGACGACGCGCCCGCCGGGCCGAACCGACTCGGCCATCTTCCGGATTGCCGCGACCGGATCCGGCACATACATCAATCCCAAGGCACAGATCGCCACGTCGAACGGTGCCTCTCCGTCGTCCAACTTGAGGGCCTCGGCATCGGTGCGAACGAAGCGGGTGTTGGTGACGCCCCGCTCGGTCGCCAGTGCCGTCGCGTCCGCAATCATCTGCGCCGAGATGTCGGTTCCCACCACCTCACCGGCCTGGCCAACCTGTTCGGCGGCGGGGAAGGTGGCCAGCCCTGTGCCACAGGCAACATCGAGAACCCGCTCGCCGGGTTGCAGGTTGGCCCGTTCCAGCAGGCGCTCTTGGGCCGGGAGGAGCTGGGCTGCCCAGAACTGTTCGTAGACCGGCGCCGCCTTGTCCCATCCGTAGCGTTGCACCCGGCGCATCAGGTTCGGTTCCATCTCAGCGGCCTCCGGAGATCTGGTATGCGGTCGTGGCCGTGACTGGCCGACGGATGTTGTCGAGCCATGAGGTATGACGTTCGGTGAGCTCGAGCACCGACTCAACGTCGGCCTTGGGGGCCTCGGACGCCACCGTGACGACGAAGCGAATCTGGAGGTACCCCGAGGTGACGTTGGCGTCGACACCGAGCTCGCCGCGGGCGTCGTAGTCGGCCTCGACGGAGACGTCGATCGACTCGAACGGCAGGTTCTTGCGGGCCGCCCACATCGCAAACGAGGTGGCGAAGCAGGTCCCCAGCGCTGCCCGGCCGAGGACGCCGGGATTCGGGGCCGTGCCCTCACCCCCCATCTTCGCGGACATGTCGGTGGTGAGCCGGAAGTCCCCTTCCTCCACCTGGCACACGAGCCCCTCGGTGAGGCGAACGGAGGTGACCGCGGTGCCCTTGCCGACGGAATCGCGCAGGGTCATCGCCTTGGTGGCCCGTTCGAGGGCCGTCTTGATCCGGGGTTGGGCGTCGGCGTTGGCGGTCATTGGGTCCTCGGGTGGCTGGTCAGGTGGCGCTCAGGTGAAGATGCGTCGGAACGCACCGGAAGACGACATTGGGAGCGGGGAAGGAGGTGTCGCTCCAGTGGGGCCTCTTGCCTGACCTCCATCACGGCGTAGCTTCGGTCGTCCATCATCTCCGCTGCCCCCCTCTCCAAAGGTCTCTCCGTGGACGCGACTCCGCTGATCACCAACGACGCCGTCGTCTTCGGTCTCTTGGCCGTCACCTTGGGTTGGGTCTTCCATACCAGCCACGTCGGGACGCCACGATGGAAGAAGTTCTATACCTGGGTGCCGGCCCTGCTGCTCTGCTACTTCATCCCGGGCATCTACAATACGGTTGGCTTGATTGATGGTGCGGCATCGGGCATCTATCCCGTGGCCCGCGACTATCTGCTGCCGACATCGTTGGTGTTGTTCACCCTCTCCGTCGACCTCCCGTCGGTGCTCAAGCTCGGTCCCAAGGCGCTGACGATGTTCGCGGCCGCCACCATCGGGATCGTGATCGGTGGACCGATCGCGCTCTGGGTGGGTGGGATGGTCGACCCGAGCTTCCTCGGAGATGCCGGACCCGAAGCGGTATGGCGCGGGATGAGCACCCAGGCGGGCAACTGGATCGGTGGCGGGGCCAACCAGGCCGCGATGAAGGAAGTCTTCGATGTCGGCCCCAACATCTTCGGGAAGTTCGTGGCCGTCGACGTCATCGTGGCCAACCTCTGGATGGCGGTGCTCCTCTTCATGGCCGGCCGATCCGAGTCGATCGACAAGCGAGCCGGGGCCGATACCTCGGCGATCGACGAGCTCAAGGCGAAGATCGAGAAGTTCACCTCCGAGAACGCCCGGGTGACCACGCTGCACGAGCTGATGATCGTACTGGGGTTCGGGTTCGGCGCCACCGGGGTGGCGCACGCCCTGGCCGGTGTCATCGCGCCGTACATCGCCACCCATGCCCCGGGCCTCGCCGACTACTCGTTGACCTCCCACTTCTTCTGGGTGGTGGTGATCGCCACCGCGCTTGGCGTGGGGCTGTCATTCACCCGCGCGCGCAAGTACGAAGGTGCCGGAGCCAGCAAGGTCGCAGCGGCGTGCCTCTACGTCCTGGTGGCCGCGATCGGGATGCACATGGACATCACCACGGTCTTCTCCGACCCGGCACTCTTCCTGGTCGGCGGCATCTGGGTGACGGTCCACGCGGGGATCCTCTTCGGGGTGGCAAAGGCGATCAAGGCCCCGCTCTTCTATATCGCGGTCGGCTCGCAGGCCAACATCGGCGGCGCGGCGTCGGCACCGGTGGTGGCCAGTGCCTTCCATCCCGCCCTCGCCCCGGTGGGGGTCCTGTTGGCGGTTCTCGGCTATGCGGTGGGGACCTACGGGGCCTACATCTGCGGCTTGTTGCTGAGGGCGGTGGCGGGGTAACGGTCGACTATTTCCTGGTCAGGATCACGTTGGCGAACGGGTCGCTCTCGGCCTCGCCCTCGCCGTGCATCAGCCATTCCCATTGGTCGGTGGCCCGGCGATAGACGAAGATCGTATGCCACCGGCTGCCATCGGGAAAGTGAAAGAGGAAGGGGATGGAGTCCCCCACCGCCGTGGCATGACCGATTCCGTCGCCGGTCAGACCACCGGTTCCGGTGATGTCGAGCCACATCGCCGCGTAGCCGTCCGAGTGGGGATCCTCGCCGATGAAGACGATCGACTCGTATGAGGGTCGACCGTCGGGTTCGCGTTCACGTGACCGCTCCGTCATCTGGACGTAGTTGTGCTGAAGGACCCACTCGAAGGTGATGTCATGGGTCACCTGATCGCCGGCGATCTGCCCCTGCAGGACCCACTCGCCGATCATTCGATCGAGCAACGGGTCCTCGAGGCCGGGACCTTGGGCCGCTGAGGAAAGCGGCAGCAACAGTGCGGCGAGCAGGGCAGTGGACGGTGCCTTCACTGCAGGGCCCTCAAGGCCGATTTGGTCATCACTCCGTGACCGTGAACATCCCACCCATCCCGAAGACAAAGTGAAAGCCGACGTGGCAGTGGAACATCCAGGTGCCCGGGTTGTCGGGCACCATGTCGGCCGTCGCCATCTCCATTGCCACCAGGGAGAGGACGTCGGTGCGCATCCCCCGGGAGGTCAGTGTCTGTCCGTGCCAATGCGGGGCGTGCATCTCGAAGTTGGTGGCGCCCATCGTGTACCAGCGGACCCGCTCGCCCACCTTCATGGTGAGGCCGGGGAGGTGGCCATACTGGTAGCCATTCATGGTCTCGCGGAGGTTCAGGTTGTAGGACAGCTCCGCGAAGGTGGCATTGCGATCGACCGAGGCGGGGTCAGTCGCGAAGGTGTTGATGTTGTGCTCAAAGTACCAGGAGTCATTCTCGTCGATCTCGGAGAATGAGATCACGAATTCGCGATCGACATCATTGGGTGTGCCGTCAGCCTTGGCCATGAGGGGGTCGGTGATCAGCATCACGCCGATGAGGCCAGCGTTGACATCCTTGGACTCGTTGACGTGCGAGTGATACATCCACATTGCCGTCGAGCCTTGTTCCTTGGTGGGCCCGGCACGCTCCGGCACGGTCCAGGTGTAGGTGTAGGTGGAATCGGGATGAACACCGTCGTCGCCGCGGTCGGATGTGGGGCTGCCGTCGTTGTAGCCAGCGCCTTCGCTGGCCTTGTCGTAGAAGACCCCATGCGGATGCACCGAGTAGGGCTGCGTGGCATTGTTGTGGAAGACCACCCTGATGGTGTCTCCCACGACCGCACGGATCATCGGTCCCAGATAGCCGAGGTGCTCCCACGCAGGCGCGCGGGGCTTGAGGGTGGTGAAGGTGGAGTCGGTATACTCGCGGTAGAGGGCCTTGCGGTAGACCCTCCCGATCCGGTCTGATCCACTGGTGCCGATCAACACCTCGACTCCCTGCAGGGAGTCACCCCGGATCTGGTTGAGGCCGGTGGGGATGTAATCCCAGTTGACCTCATCGGCGGCGATGTAGTAGGTCCGGGTCTGGGGGATCGGCCCCGGTCCACCGGGTGCGGCGCACGCCGCACCAAGGAGGAGAAGTCCGGCGCGGGAGAGGGAACGAGCTATCATCAGGGATCTCGCGTTGGAGTCGTGAGTGAAGCACAAGAGACTACCATACCCCGGAACCGCGACGGCGCAACCTTGGCGTCGCCGGTGACGAGAGCAGGAGGCAAGTGATGAAGTCATCCATCCTCACCCGCATGAGTGCGATGGTGCTCGGCGCCACCGGAACGGCGCTTCTCTTCGCCCCCGACGGCATCCTGCAGCTGCTTCATCCGGAATTCCCGGTGTCGGCCTACTGGCTGGGCCAGCTTCTCGGCGCGTCATGGATCGGGGTGGCGAGCCTGAACTGGTATTCGCGGACGAAGGTGCTGGGTGGCATCTACGGTCGGCCCATCCTGCTGGCCAATCTGGCCATCTACTTCGTCGGTGGCATGAGTGCCGTGGGCGCGGCACGGCGAGCTGGCTTTCCCCCGGAGTTCTGGTGGGTGATCGTGCCGTCGGCGCTCTTTGCGCTGGGCTACCTGCACCTGATGCTGCGGGGTCCGTGGTCCGGAGACACCGGTCGGTTCGGTCCCTGATCCCTCGCGACCACCTGGATGCTCGAGGTGACGGTTGGCATGGTCAACGGGGTCATCAGGAGTAGCATGGCAGCCGGCGTGGTGCACGGTGCCGACGTTCCACTGGGGGTGGTTGGAGATGAGAAGCGTCATGACGCTTGGCGCCGGCAGGGTATCCCGGATGCGGACGGTGTTGGGCCTGACCATGGCCGTTGGGCTCCTCGGCTGCAGCGGGCCGGAGGCGCCATTCCCCGAGCTGTTGCCACTCGGCACCTGGGGGGCGCAGGACGCGGGAGCGATCGTCACCGAGGACGAGTTCCACCTGCACATCGGCTGCACCTTTGGCGACGTGATGGGCAGGGTGAGCCTCGACGCCGAAGGGCGCTTCGTGGTCGATGGCAGCTACCAACCGCGGGCCTACCCTGTCGAGAGCGGCCCGACGGTGCCGGCACAATTCAGCGGCAGGATACGAGGCAAGACGCTCACGGTTGCCGTGGCGGTCAATGACACGGTCACCGGTGAGGTGCGCGCCTTCGGTCCGGTGGAGGTGCGACTGGGCACCGAACCGGGGCTCACCAACTGCCCGATTTGCACGGTTGAGCGGATGCGCGAACGTCAGGCGCCGTGATGCGATTGGACCACGTGGAGGTCTTCGTCCCGGATCGCCAGGTCGGCACGCCTCGAGAGAGCCGCCGCCGGTCCTAGGGCGTCCCCACCGCCCGTCCCCACGCCTCCTCGCCACCCACCACCGGCAGGGTGATCGAGGTCCCGTCCAAGTCGAGCGTCAGCTCGGTACCCGCTTCTGGCCAGAGGGTGAAGTCACGGTCGCTCGAGAAGACCATCACCCCGATCTGCTTCCCGGCAGGAATCACCTGATCGTCCGGCTGCAGGTCGAAGGTCATGTCGTAGAAGGTGCCCGGGACGACGGCCGCCTCCTGACGCACCGAGTGGCGGTTCCTGAGATCGGCCCACTCCCTGGTGATCAGCGAGAAGTTGCTCTGCCGCCGGTTCTCGGGCTCCACCCACGGCAACGCCACGAGGTAGACGCTCAGGTTCGCCGCCGGCTTGCTGAGCGCGAGACGCACGGTGACCCGGGCGGTGCCGGAGAGGTGTACCGGCTGGGTCAGCGTCGGCGTGGCATAGATGAGCCGGTGAGGCGACGCAGCCAGTTTGGCGAGCGAGTCGGCGCCGATGGCCACATTGTCGGTCAGCGACTCGCGGCCCTGGCCATCGATGGCCATCGTTGCCAACCCACCCACCGAGTCACCGCCAGCCGTGAGGTGCAGCGTCACCCTCGACGCCGCGGGATTCGGCCAAGTGGCGTACGGGGTTGGCGCGTCACGCGTCGCATCCTCGCGGACGATCCAGGCCTGCGGACCCTCCTCCACGCCGTTCTGGATGCCGAAGAGGAACCGTGAGAACCACCGGTTCATCATGTCGTCTGGCGGCGGTCCGCCGTGACCACCCTGATGCCAGTAGACCCTGAGCGGCACGCCACTCTCCTTGAGGGTCTCGACCACGTGGCCGGTGTGGAGCGGCATCACGTTCCAGTCGTTGAAGCCGTGCGCCATCAGGGTCGCCGCCTTGATGCCGCCGAGCTTGAGCCAGTAGTCGCGGTCGGCCCAGAAGTCGTTCCAGTCGCCGCTCACCCGGTCGCGGCCGGCCGCGAGCTCGCCATCACGCACGGTGGCGTCGCAGTACGGCCGCTTGGCGTCGTTGCCGCTGTTGATGAAATCGTAGAGGAAATCGATATCCTCGCCGAGCCAGCCCCCCGGATGCCGCACCAGGCCGTTGCTGCGGTAGTAGTGCCAGTAGGAGGTGTTCGGTGAGACGGGGATGATCGCCTCGAGTCCCTCGACGCCGGTCGTCGCGGCCGCGAGCGGCAGGGTGCCGTTGTAGGAGGTGCCGGTCATCCCGACCTTGCCGGTGGTCCAATCGGCCATCACGGGGTCGCCACCGGTGGCGCTGGTATAGCCCTTGGCGCGGCCATTGAGCCAGTCGATCACCGCCTTGGGGGCCAGCTCCTCGTTGGGGCCACCGACCGTCGGGCAGCCCTGCGAAAGCCCGGTTCCCGGCGACTCCGAGTGGACCACGATGAAGCCACGGGGGACCCAGGTCGCGACGAAGGTGTTGGAGATCCTGGTGCGATCGGCGCGGAACGGCGGGCCCGGCTGTGAGACGCGCGCCGGTGGCTCGCCGCCGATCTCCTGATGGACGTCCCAGAGCTTGCTGCGGTCGTTGCCGGTGCCGGCGAAGTAGGGGGAGGTCTCGTAAACGACCGGGAGCTTGAGCCCCTCGGTATCGGTCTGCCCGGGTCGGGTCACGTCGACATGCACCCGGTCGAGCCGCCCATCGCCGTCGGTGTCGAAGGTGGTCTCGACCCAGAGGTGCTGTCGAATCCAGGTTGTGGAATCGGAGAACCCCTCGACCACCTGCGCCTGGCCGTCGCGGAAGATGGGGGCGGTCTTCGCCTGGGCGGTGAGTCCGGCGACTGGGAGCAGGAGGAGCAGTGGGGCGAGACGCATGGGATCTCCCGAGCGGTTGGAACGGCGGCGGGGCCGCCGGCCCCGTTTCGGAAGAAGCTTACGCACCTGCCCGGAAAATGGCAGTAGCTTTGTGGCATGGATCACGCTTCCCGCCACGACTCCGACGAAGAGATCGCCCTGATCCCGGCGCGCGGACGCTGGGCTCGGGCAAGCACCAAGCTCGGTCGGCAGGTCGAAGGCCTCCGTCAGGCGCTCGCGAGGGAGATCCAGCGGGAGGTCAACTGACGCCGCCCGCCCGCGGGGCCTCCCGATTACCCTTCCGCCCATGACCGACCAGGAAAACACCCAAGACCATCCCGATCCGGCCCTGACCGCCGCCCGGGCCCGCGAGGCCCTGGAGTTGCTCGAGGCGATCGCTGCTGACCGGACCCTCTTGGCCGACGTGCCAGAGGACGAGCGGCACCGACTCCTCAATGCGGCCGGCAAGGTCTTCGCCCCCGATGCCAGTACCCGGCGCAAGTACGTCCGTGAGATGAACCGGCGTCGCAAGGCGGAGGCCGTGGCCAAGGAGGAGACGGCACTCCAGAAGACGGGGATCCGTGCGATGCGTCGCCAGACGGTCTTCACGACACCCAACGTCTTTCCGCCCAACCGGTTCTCGCAGCAGGATGTCGACGACGACCCCGAGTTCCGGGAGCCGCGAATCGAACAGCATTGCTACGTCTGCAAGCGTGAATTCGATCGACTCCACCACTTCTATGACCAGCTCTGTCCCGACTGCGCCGAGTTCAACTTTGCCAAGCGCAGCGAGACCGCCGACCTCAGCGGCCGGGTGGCCCTCCTGACCGGCGGCCGCGTCAAGATCGGCTACCAGGCCGGGATCAAGTTGCTCCGCGCCGGCGCCCACCTGATCGTGACCACGCGGTTCCCGCGTGACTCTGCGTTGCGGTATGCCGCCGAGCCGGACTTCGGGGAGTGGGGAGATCGCCTGGAGATCTTCGGTCTCGACCTGCGTCACACGCCGAGCGTCGAGGCGTTCTGTCACCAGATGCTGGAGGAGCGGGACCGCCTCGACTTCATCATCAGCAATGCCTGTCAGACGGTTCGTCGGCCGCCCGAGTTCTATCGCCACATGCTCGACGTGGAGCGGGCAGCACTCGACCAGATGCCGAACGAGGTGCGGCAGCTGGTGGGACGATGGGAAGGCTGGCGGGGCGCCAAGATGTTGCCGGCCGAGGGCGGCGGCGACGTGTCGATCGTCTCCTCCGCGGCCGGGATCGTCCGTGCGGCTGAGTTGTCGCAGGTGCCGTTGCTGCCCGAGGACCACGACATCGCCGAGGAGCTCTTTCCGGTGGGCCGGCTCGATCAGGACCTGCAGCAGGTCGACCTGCGCGAGACCAACTCCTGGCGGATGTTGATGGCCGAGGTGCCGGCGGTCGAGCTGTTGGAGGTTCACCTGGTCAACGCGGTGGCCCCGTTCATCCTCAACGCGCGCCTCAAGCCGTTGATGATGCGTTCACCGGAGCGCGACAAGCACATCGTGAACGTCTCGGCGGTCGAGGGGCAGTTCTATCGTCGGTACAAGACCACCCGCCATCCGCACACCAACATGGCGAAGGCGTCGCTCAACATGATGACCCGCACCTCGGCCACGGACTACTACCACGACGGCATCCACATGAATGCCGTGGACACCGGATGGGTGACCGACGAGGACCCCGTCGAACTCGCGAAGAAGAAGACCGCCGAGCACCGCTTCCACCCGCCGCTCGACATCGTCGATGGCGCGGCGCGGATCGTCGACCCGATCATCGACGGCTTCAACACCGGCCAGCACATCTGGGGAAAGTTCCTCAAGGACTACCGACCGACCGACTGGTAGCTCGATCGGACCCTCCGGGGTATTCCTTAGGGAACCCCTCCCCTGGAGATACCATGTTTCGTGTTGCGACCCTGTCGCTGTTCGTCGTCGCGTTCGCCGCACCCCTCACCGGTCAGGACAACGACTTCTTCGGAGCGGCGGTGGCCTTCAGCGGCCGCGACCTGTTGGTGGTCAAGCGGGCCCCGGCACGAGGCCCTGCCGCCGTCCACGTCTTCCGGCAGGCCGGTGGTAGCTGGACCAAGGTCACCGAACTCCGCGCGCCGGGCGCCATCGAACGGGGCTTCGCGCTCTCGCCGAGCATGGCCGCGGCCGGAGACGCGGTGTACGTGGGCGGCGGCGACCCCGACAACGTCTGGGGCGCCCACGGCTTCCGACACGAGGGTGACGCCTGGGTGAGCGCCAGTGACGCGGCGGTCCGGGAGGAGGTTCCGGCCGGCAAGGGCGAGGTGACCC
>JAHEFN010000030.1 GCA_024640185.1 Gemmatimonadota bacterium
GCGTGCTGCCGCTGGTCTTCGGCTGGGGCAGTGGTGGAGAGCTCTACCAACCCCTCGCCGCCGGCATCATCGGCGGCTCGGTCACCGCGCTGCTGGTCACCTTCTTCCTGCTGCCCACCGCCTACGCCGTGGTGGAGCGCCGCAAGGAGCGGAAGGCGATGCGAGCGGGGGCGGCAACATGATCCGCTGGGCCGCCGGACGACCGGCGGTGATCTGGTCGCTCGCGGCGGGGATCGTGGTGGCCGGCGCGGTCTCGTTCACCAAGCTGCCGCTGGCCACCAAGACCCGGGTGGACACCCCGCGGATCTCGGTGAGCGCCGGGTGGGGGATGGCCGCCCCCGAATTGATCGAGACCTACCTCACCTCACCGATCGAAGCCGCCATCCAAGGGGTCCGTGGCGTCCGCAAGCTCTCCTCAACGTCGAACGAGGGTTCGGCGAGTGTCACGGTTGAGCTCGATCCCGGCATCGACGTCACGATGGCGCGACTCGCGATCCTCGAGCGGATGGAGACGCTGCGCCCCGACCTGCCGTCCGGCGCACAGAATTCGCTCAGTGTCTCCCCGTATGTACCGGAGGACCTCCAGGAGTCGCCGCTTCTCGAGATCAACATCACCGGCCCCTATACCCCGGGAGCACTCACCAAGATCACCCAGGACCTGGTCGTGCCGCGCTTTGCTGCCCTTGATGGCATCGCCGGCACCGGAGTCCGGGGCGCCGCCCGCAACGGGGTCGTCATCTCTTACGACGCCACCCGGCTCCGGCAACTCGGCATCGATCCCGGGCAACTCACCCAGGCACTCGCCGGTGCCCGAGTGGTCGAGACGATCGGCGCCGAACGACTGGGCGCCACCGAGCGGCGGGTGGTGCTGCGCGACACCCCGGCGGCCATCGAGGACCTCGGCCGGTTGCCGGTGGTCGCTTCGGGTGGCCGCGTCCATCGCCTCGACGAGATCACCGTGATCCGGCCCGAGGAGGATCGCCAGGGCCGCTTCTATCGACTCAACGGCCTCACCGCCGTGACGGTGGTGCTCACGCGCCAGGGTGGCGCCGATGCCATCAAGACCGTGCAGCGCGCCCGAGAGGTGCTCACCGACGTGCAGGCCACGATGCCGGTGGGTATCGAGCTGAAGGTTGCCTCCGACAGCAGCGAGGACCTCGCCAAGCAACTCCGTGACCTGCTGCTTCGCGGTGCCATCGCCTTTGCCGCCGTCGCCATGGTGTTGTTGCTCACCCTCCGGTCGCTGCGAAGCACGGCGCTCGTGCTCGGCTCGGCGACGGTGGCGATCGCAGGGACCGCCCTGGGGCTCTACCTCCTCGACATTCCCGCCAACCTGCTGACCCTCGCTGGCTTGGCGATGGGCATCGGCATCCTGGTGCAGAACGGGCTGGTGGTCGTGGAGCGCATGCGCGGCGTGGAGAACACCCCCGATGGCCGGGCCGCCGCCGGGGCACGAATCGCCCCCGCCGTGATCGGCTCGACACTCACCACCGCCGTGGTGCTCTTCCCTTTCCTCTTCCTGCAGGGCGATGCTCGCGCCGCCTTCGCCCCCTTTGCCGCCGCGTTCGGCCTCGCCCTCTTCTGGTCGGTGGCCACGGCGTTGGTGTTGATCCCGGCCGTGGCGCGTGGTGGAGTCGACCACGGTGGCTGGGGATGGCTCTCGCGCGGCTACGACTGGAGCGTGCGCAAGGTGCTCCGGGCCCGGTTCGCGGTCATCGGGCTCACGGTGGCGACGCTTGGCGTCCTCACCTGGGGATTCATCACCCAGGTCCCCCGCTCGAGCTGGGGCGGCTTCTTCGGTGAGCGTCGCGAGCAGGTGAGTGCATCCGTCCGCTTTCCAAAGGGATCCGATCCCGAGCAGATCGAGGCGCTGGTGGCGGAACTCGAGTCCGTCGCCGTGGGCCGCGACGGCGTGGCGATCGTCCGGGCCCAGGGCTCCTCGATGGGTGGCAACCTCGTGGTCGAGTTCACCCCCGAGGGCGGACGCACGGAGATGCCCTGGGTGATCGCCGATGAACTGACCCAGCGAGCGGTGCTGGTGGGTGGCGCCGAAGGCGTCAGCGTACAGCCGCCCGAAGGCCAGGGCTACTACGGCGGCTCGGGCGGCAGTGGTGGCGGGTCACGGCGGATCAAGATCCTCGGCTACTCGTTCGAGGGCGTCCGGCAGTTGGCCCTCGACCTGCAGCGACGGCTCGAGCAGATCCCCAGGGTGCGCGAGGTGAACATCAACGCCGCCTCCTACTTCGGAAACCAACGGCAAGTGATGATCGCCCTGGAGCCGGATCGCCAGAAGCTCGGCCAGGTGGGTGCCACCGCCCGGGATTTCGCCGCCACCCTGCAACGCGAGGTCAGCGGAGGTGATGCCGCACGCACCATCGAGATCGGCGATGAGGACTTTCCGGTGTCGGTCCGGGCGCTGAACGTTCGCAATCGGCAGCTTCGCGACCTGCAGCAGGCCAATGTCAGCAATCCCCAGCGGGCACCGATCCAGCTCGACGACATCTCCACGGTCGAGGAAATCGAGGGCCTGTCGCAGATCCAGCGCGAGGACCAGCAATACCTGCGGATCGTCTCCTACGACTTTCGGGGTCCCAACAAGCTGGCCGACCGCACCCACGAGGCGTTCATGGCCGCCATCGCCGCGCCCTCCGGGTACACCGTCGAGGACCAGAAGTACGAGTGGGACGACGACCATTCCCAGAAGGGGCTCTACCTGGTCTTCGGGATCGGAGTGGTCCTGGTGCTCCTGGCGGTGGCGCTGGTCTTCGACTCCTGGTGGGCCTCCGCGATGGTCTTTCTCTCCCTGCCCATGGCCCTCGGTGGGGTGGTTGCGGCCTTCTGGCTCACCGACTCGGCCTTCACACGGGAGGCGGCCGTGGGGGTGATCCTGGTGGTCGGCCTGGCGGTCAACCAGGCCATCCTCATGATCGACGCCGTGCTGGTCGCCAAGCGGCGCCATGGCGGCCGAGCCACCGGGGCCGACGTGATCCACGCCGCGCGTGACCGGGCCGGGATGATCATCCTGGTGACCCTGACGACCGTCGCCTCACTGGTGCCGATGGCCTGGGGGAGCGCCACCACCACCCTCTTCGGGGCAATTGCCCTGGCCACCGCCGGGGGGATCACGGCAGGCACCCTCGCCGCCCTCTGGCTGCTGCCGCCGGTGCTCGTGGGAACCCTCCGGTTCCGGAGCCTGCCGAACCGCCCGCATGGGCCACTCCTCCGGCGCATTGCGGCCCGGGTGCGCCACCTCCCGGGCAGCCGGGGATAGCTGGGAGTCGGGGGCGCATCACCCCCGAAAGCGGTGAGCGCGTTCGACGTTGTGGGCCTCGGCCATAAGTCCTTGACAGACAACACCTTGGAGCACAGAATCTCGCTTGCTCCAGCCCCCCTGATCCGGCTATATTTCGGGATTCCCATTTGCCAGCGGTAAATGGCCGTTTTCTCCCGAATCCCGGACCGAGATGACCGCCCCGAACTCACGCGAACGCATCCTCCCCAGGCTGATCGAGGACGAACTCCAGCAGTCGTTCATCAACTACTCGATGAGTGTCATCGTGTCGCGCGCCCTGCCGGACGTCCGCGACGGACTCAAGCCGGTGCACCGGCGCATCCTGTACGCGATGAACGAGTTGGGGTTGCTCCCCAACCGGGCCTTCAAGAAGTCGGCGACGGTCGTCGGCGACGTGCTCGGCAAGTACCATCCGCACGGCGACCAGTCCGTCTATGACGCGCTGGTGCGAATGGTCCAGACCTTCTCGTTGCGGTATCCGCTGGTGGACGGCCAGGGCAACTTCGGATCGGTCGACGGTGATCCGGCCGCCGCCTACCGATACACCGAATCCCGCCTGACCCGCATTGCGCTCGAGATGTTGGCCGACATCGACAAGAACACCGTCGACTATCAGCCCAACTTCGATGACCAGCGGGAGGAGCCCGCGGTCCTCCCCGCGCGGATTCCCAACCTGCTCATCAACGGCTCGAGCGGTATCGCGGTCGGCATGGCCACCAACATCCCGCCGCACAACCTCCGCGAAGTCGCTTCGGCGATCGAGATGCTGGTGGCCAATCCCGGCGCCTCGGTCGACGAGTTGCAGGAGCACATCAAGGGCCCGGACTTCCCGACCGGTGGCTACATCTATGGCGAGCAGGGAATTCGCGAAGCCTACGAGGGTGGCCGTGGCAAGGTCATCATGCGGGCCCGGGTGCAGATCGAGGAGAACGAGCGCACCGGCAAGAATGCGATCATCATCACCGAGCTGCCCTACCAGGTCAACAAGGCCACCCTGCACACCTCGATCGTCGAGCTTGCGACGACCAAGCGGGTCGAGGGTATCACCGGGGTCCGGGACGAATCCGACCGGGACGGCATGCGCCTGGTGGTGGAACTCAAGCGCGATGCCATGGCGCAGGTGGTGCTGAACCAGCTCTACAAGCACACCAGCATGCAGTCCACGTTCGGCGTCATCAACCTCGCCCTGGTGAACGGGGCACCACGTGTGATGCCGCTGGCCGAGATGCTCCAGCACTTCATCGACCACCGCCACGAGATCATCGTCCGGCGGAGCGAGTTCGACCTCAGCGAGGCCAAGAAGCGGGAGCACATCCTCGAGGGCCTCAAGATCGCCGTCGACAACATCGACGAGGTCATCAAGATCATCCGCTCCTCGGGTGATTCGTCCGAGGCCGGAGATCGGCTGCGGGAGCGGTTCGGCTTCAGCGACCTGCAGGCCGACGCGATCCTCAACATGCGGCTGGCGAAGCTCACCGGCCTGGAGATCGAGAAGCTGGAGGCCGAGCTCACCGAGGTCCGGGCGACCGTGGCCGAGCTGGAGTCGATCCTTGCATCCCGCGAGAAGCGGATGCGGATCCTGGTCGATGAGGTGAAGGAGATTGCCGAGACGTATGGCGACGATCGCCGCACCGAGATCCTTCGGGACCAGGGCGAATTCTCCGTCGAGGACCTGATCGCCGAAGAGGACATGGTCATCACCATCTCCCACACCGGCTACATCAAGCGCATCCCGATCACCACCTATCGGCGCCAGCGCCGTGGCGGTCGCGGGCTGACCGGGATGGACACCAAGGACACCGACTGGGTCGAGCACCTCTTCATCGCCTCGACGCACGACTACCTGCTCTTCTTCTCCGACCGGGGCACGCTGTACTGGCTCAAGGTCCACGAGATCCCGCAGGGCGGTCGGGCCGCCCGGGGCAAGCCGGTGATCAACTGCATCAATATTCGCGAGGGCGAACGGGTGGCCGCACTCGTCCCTGCCCGCACCTTCGGAGATGACGAGTCGCTGATCTTTGCGACCCGGAAGGGCACGGTCAAGAAGACCCTCCTTTCGGCCTACGGCAACGTCCGGTCGGTCGGGATCAATGCGATCAACATCGATGAGGACGACGAACTCATCGAGGTGCTGAAGACGCATGGCAACGACGACGTGGTCCTGGCGACGCATCACGGCATGAGCATCCGGTTCCACGAGAGCGACGTTCGCCAGATGGGACGGGCAACCACCGGCGTGAAGGGGATCACCCTCGGCAAGGATGACTACGTCATCGCCATGGTGGTCATTCGCGAGCGGGCGGAGCTGCTGGCCGTCAGCGAGAAGGGCATCGGCAAGCGGTCGATGATCGCCGACTACCGCGTCCAGAAGCGTGGCGGCAAGGGCATCATCACCATGCAACGCACGGCGAAGACCGGTGGCCTGGTGACCCTCAAGGCGGTGACCGCCGATGAAGGGCTGATGATGATCACCAAGGGCGGCATCATCATCCGCGTCCCGGTGGAGGGGATCCGAATCAGCGGTCGCAACACGCAGGGCGTCAAGCTCATGAACCTCGAGACCGGCGACCGGATCATCGACGTGGCCAGAGTCCAGCAGGAGGACGACGAAGGCGACGAGGGCGATCAGGGCGACGAGGGTGAGCCGCTGGAGACGGACGAGACCTCTGCCACCGAGACCGAGGCCGAGATCTGAGCACCGTCGACGAGGGCGACCTCGCACCCTGGTCAGCCGCTGATCTCGCCAGGGCACAAGCCGGTCTTGTCGGCATCGCGACGCGGACACCGCTGATCGAAGTCGATGGCTTCGCGTCTCCGGTCCGACTCAAGGCGGAGTACCTCCAGCCAATCGGGGCCTTCAAGATCAGGGGCGCCTGGACCGCCCTTTCCCGTCTCGCCCCCGAGATCAGGGCACGCGGCGTGGTGACCTCCTCGAGCGGCAATCACGGCTATGGCATCGCCTGGGCCGCGCACCGCCTCGGTGTGCCCGCCGTGGTGGTGATGCCCGAAGCGACCTCGCTGCAGAAACTGGAGAATGTCCGCTCGGTTGGTGGCGACGTGCGACTCGTCGGGGCGACTCGCGGTCCGGAGCAATACCTCGAGGCCGAGCGGATTGCCCTTGCCGAGGGCAAGACGCTCATCCCACCCTTCGACCACCAAGACGTGATCGCCGGCCAGGCGACCTGCGGGATGGAAATCCTCGAAGACTGGCCCGAGGTCACATCGATTGTGGTGCCAACCGGGGGTGGCGGCCTGCTGGCCGGCACCTGCCTCGCCGTCCGCACTGCGGCTCGCCCGGTCCGCCTGGTCGGCATCGAACCCGAAGGTATCCCGAAACTCTCGATGGCCATTCGTGCCGGATTCCCGGTGGATCTGCCGGCTGGCACGAGCTTGGCAGATGGAATGCTCACCCGATCGATCGGGACGCTCACATGGCCGATCATCGCCCCGATGATCAGCGAGGCCATCGGCGTCACCGACGAGGAGATTCTGGCCGCACTTCGGTGGCTGGACGGACGGGGAATCAAGGTCGAGCCGTCGGGCGCCACCTCCGTGGCAGCGCTCCTCAGCGGCAAGCTCACACTGTCAGGCCCCACGGCACTGATCGTGAGCGGAGGCAATGTCGCCTCCGATCGATACGACGACTGGGTGCACTAGATGTCGACGAACCCCAGACTCCTGCTCGCCACCGAGGAGATCGCCCTGTCCCGGACCCTCTCCTGGGTGCTCAAGGAGAACCGGTACGACGTGGTGACGGCGACAGAGACGCCCCAACTGACCGAGCGACTCGAGCAGGAGGAGTACGACCTGCTGGTCTTCGACGTGGCGCTCGGCGAGCCCGCGAGCCTCGCCCTCCTGGAGATGGTTCGCGAACATCCGGATCATCGCGACACGCCATTGCTGGTCCTCGCCGACAAGGGATTCACCCCGGAAGCCCTCGAGCCCTTCGGCCTCGGCGAGGCCGACCTGGTGCAGCGCCCCTACCGGATCCGGGAACTGCTGGCGCGGATGAAGGCGCACCTGCGCGTCGGCCGGGAACTCAACCGTGCACGTGCGGAGGCCCGCTCACGCAGCGACCTGGTGGCGATCCTCAAGGAAGTCACCACGGCCCTCGAACCCGAGCAGATCTACCAGATCCTGGTCCGACGGGTGGCCCAGGGCCTGCGCATCACCCGGTGCTCCGTGGTGCTCGCCGAGGACGGGGCCACCGAGGGCACCGTGGTGGCCGCCTTCGAGAACCCGACCCTTCGTGAGCTCCGCGTTGACCTCGCCAGGTATCCCGAGATTCGTGAGGCACTGCGGACCGGCGAGACCGTGATGGTCGAGGATGTCCAAAAGGACCCACTCTACGAGGATGTCCGCCACACCTGGGGAGCGGAGATCCAGCAGTCACTCACTCGTTCGGTCCTCGCCCTGCCGTTCAAGCTCGCCGACCAGCCCGCCGGGGTCTTCTTTCTCCGCACGACCCAGGACGACCCACCACTCAACCGCTCCGACCTGGCCTTCGCCGAGCAGGTGATCGACGCGGCGATGACCGCCCTCCAGAAGGCCTACGAGCTTCGCGACAAGCAGGGCAACACGGAACTGCGGCAATTGGCGGACAGCGACCCGCTGACGGGCATTCCCAATCGTCGCGTCTTCGACGTGCGCATCCAGGACGAGATCGACCGAGCCAACCGATACGACCAAGTCGTCACCATCGTGCTCATCGACATCGATGACTTCAAGCGGATCAACGACACCTTCGGGCACCAGGTCGGCGACACGGTGCTCAAGGGGTTGGCGGTGCTCTTGAAGCGTGAGCTCCGCACCATGGACTTCCTGGCCCGCATCGGCGGCGAGGAGTTCGTGATCATCCTGCCCGAGACCGGCGGCACGGGTGCCCGCCTCTTCGCTGACCGGATGCTGCGCCGGATCGCACAACACAATTTCGGGGACGCCTCATCGCAGATCTCGGTCACGGCAAGTGCCGGCCTGGCGACCTTCCCCGACGAGCGCATCGTCGACCGGGAGAGCCTGCTCAAGCTTGCCGACGAGAACCTCTATCGCGCCAAGCACGCCGGCCGGAACCGCTACCGCGACTAGGGTGTGGGTCGGGTCCGCAGCAACGCGTAGATCGGCAATCCCACCAGCATCACCCAACTCCCCAGGAGCGCCTGCCGCCAGTCGGCAGCGACGCCATTGATCACCATGGCGGTGGCGACCAACAGGAAGAACCCCGGTACCATCGGATACCCCGGGGTGCGAAACGGCCGTGCGATCTCCGGGCGCCATCGCCGGAGGCGGAAGTACCCGACGGCACAGAGCACATAGAACGGCCATGACCCCAGCACATAGCCCTGCACCAGCGACTCGAACGACTCGCCCCAGAGATAGCCGATGGCCAGCAGGGTACCGAACGCCACCGAGAGGTGCGGGGTGTCCCACGAGTCATGGACCGCGGCAAGCCACCGGAGTCGGGGCACATCGGCCCCCACGGCGAAGGTGAGCCGTGGGGCCGTGAGCATCGACCCGACCAGGGAACCGAGCACGGACACCACCACGACCACCGCAACGAAGCGCCCTCCCCAAGTGCCAAGCCGCGCCAAGGCGGCACTGGCGGCAACGGCCGGGGAGGCCGCGATCTCATCCATCGGCAGCGCGACCAGGTAGGCGGCGTTGACCAGCAGGAAGAGCATGATCACCAGGACGACCCCACCGATGAGGATGCGGGGCATGACCCGTTCGGCGTCGCGAACCTCCCCGGTGAGGTACGTGGTCGAGCCCCATCCGGAGTAGCTGTAGACCACGGTGAGCATCGCCACCCCGAAGCCCTGCCACGGCCCGAGCACGGCGCCATCGGTGGAGGATGTCGCCGCGATGACCTCCCACGGCGTTGCAGCCATCAACAACAACGCCGCGAGCCCGGCCAGAAGAAGGACCTTGGCCACGGTGACCCCGGCGGTCAGTCCGGCACTGCCGGTGGTACTGCGCACATTGAGCAGGGCGAGGACCACGAGGAGCATGGCGGCCACGATGTGCTCATGCTGGCCGACGAACGGAACCACCGCCCCGATGTAGCCGACCAGGAGGAGGGCGCGGAGCCCGAGCGAGACCGGCCTGAGGAAGAGGACGTTGCCGAGGGCGTACGTGAAGGCAACGGCGGGATGGATCGACTCCCGGAGGTAGACATACCGACCACCCGTGAGGGGGAACATTGCCGCCATCTCGGCGAACATCAGCGCCCCCGACAAGGCCAACATCCCACCGACCAGCCAGACCAGCATGAAACTGCCTGGTGTGCCGACATGCCGAGCCACCACCGCCGGAGCCTGAAAGATCCCGCTGCCGATCATGATGCCGACCAGCGTGCCGGCGATGGCGAATGATCCCAACCGCCGCGGCAGCACGGCGGCGGTCACCGGTGAACCCCGAGACGCCGCGCGACCGAGCCCAGAAACCGACGGGTGTCGTAGCGCCGCATCGCCCGGCGGATCGCCCTGGCGACGTCGGGTCGACCCAGCCCGATCGCTCGCTCTGCCATCCGGCCCTGGTAGCGCCGGTCAAGCGCATTGCGATATCGGAGCCCGGCCAGGGCCTCGAGAGACCACGCCTCGGCAGGAAAGGTGGTGGCGCGATCGCGGACCCCGAGGAATTCGAAGAGCGTCAGGGTGCGCAGGCACTTCTCACAGCGACCGCAGTTGCGTTCGTTGCCTCCGACCCAACAGACCCGCAAGTGTCCCATCGCCAGATCGCTCCGGCTCACCGCCTGGGCCTTCTCCCATCGTCCGTGGTGCGCCCCGTCATTGCGAAAGTCGAGGGTCGTCGTCGACAGGAGCGGATCGGTCAGTGGATGGGTTCCCCAGGCCCGATCCGATCCGTAGCGTGTGCTCGATGGCACCAGGATTCGCGCGAAGCGTCCCTCGAGCACCAGCGCCAGCGCCGCGAGGGCAGGTCCCTGTCCCATCAACCCCCAATTGGCCCGGTTCCACTCCGACTCCCGGAGGTTGGTCGCCATCGTCACCGAGGTCGTCCCGGTCGCTGCCGCGATCTCCCCGACCTGTCCCGCCACCCGGGCGAACGCCTCCGCGTGCCCGAGCGGGACGTCGAGCCCCCAAACCGTGAGCAGGTCATCGATCGGAAATCGTCGGATCGCCTCGCCGCTGGGGCAATGACGCAACAGGGTGTGGAACGAATCCAACCCTGCGCTGAAGAGGATTCCGGTCCGCTCCGGCGTGGGTGCCGCGACCGTGGCGACATCGCCGACGTCGAGGACCACCGGCTGACGCTCGGGGTACCAGCGGGCCCACACCTCCATCAGGGCAAGTGCCCCCTCGTGCAGCGCGGGGTCGACAGGGAGCGGGAGCTCCATCGGTTCACCCAGGGTGACGGCAAGCGGCAGGAGCCCGGCCAACCACGGGTTGCCGCTGACCGAGAGCCCATCGACAAAGCGATCCTCGAGGTCAAACCAGATCGTCTCATCCCCGATTCCGGTGGTCACGAACTCCACTCGTCCGACCAGCCTGGTCCGCCCCGCACCGAGGGGAGATCGGGTTCGCTCGACGGCGGTCAGGCGCATGCGCAATGCTTTCGGGGATGGGGGAATCCGGGCCAAGGGCGATGGTGGGGCGCGCCCCGCCGAGCCGTGTCTCGCAAGAATGGTGCTCCATGTGGGCTGTACGATTCGAAATGAAACCTCGCTTCCCGGCCGGGCGTACTGGCTGCCATCCCCGAACCGGCCACGACCATGCTCACGCCGCTGCTCGTCCTCGCACTCCAGATCCAGGCCACGCCCCAGACCACCATCCCAACGGACGCCTACGCCGACTCCGCGACGGCGGAACTCGTGCAGCGGGCCCGGGGTGCCAGGGAACGGAACGAGCGCCTCGTCACGGCATACACCGTCCGGGCGTCCTCACGTCTCGGCGTCGGGATCCGTGCCCTGTCGCGGGACCGGATGCTCTACCGACAGGAGTTGGTGGTCGACATCGCCTGGCGGCGGGACTCGCTCAGCACCGCAACGGTCGTCGGCGCACGCGAAGGCGTCCCGATCGCCCTCAAGGGCGACCAGGTCCCGGCAGGACTCTCGGGCGACGTCCGGGGCCTCATCATCGATCCCGCGTCCGACTACCTCCGAGTGATCGGTGACAACGATGACGAGGGGTTCGTCTATCCCCTCCGTGAGGGTGGAGAGCAGGACTATCGATTCGCCCGTCAGGGTGTGGCGACCATCGGGTTGCCGAGCGGCGAGCGGATCGAGATCGTCGCCCTGAAGATCATCCCCCGACGCGCCGACTTTCGGTTGATCAACGGCACGCTCTGGTTCGACAACGCGACGGCCAACCTGGTGCGCGCGGTCTTCCGACCCGCCCGGCCGTTTGAGATGCGCCGCGACCTCGACCCCGATGAGATGGACGATGTGCCGTTCTGGGTGAATGCCGGTGCCGAGGTCAAGTACGTCACCGTCGAGTACGGCCTCTACGAGAATCGCTGGTGGCTACCCCGGTATGTCGGCATCGATGCCATGGGTACCATGGGCTCCTGGTTCAACGCACCGTTCCGGATGGAGCGGGTATATGAGGACTACGTCGTCACCGGTGGCGTGCCGCGCGACACGGCCAGCACGTTTCGGCCTGCGGGTTGGGTCCGTCCGCGCGACCGCAATGCCCCAGACTCGGCGCACGCGATCAGCGACAGTGTCCAGGCCATCATCGATGCCTGCGTCCGGGAGGAATCGGCCCGGATCGACAGTACCGGCCAGCGGATCGTGACCGGTCGTCGATTCCGTGAATGTCGTCGGAAGGCACTCCAGCCCGAGGACAACCTCACCATCGTGGTCCCGGATGACACCCTCGCCCTGCTCACCTCGCAGGAGCTTGGCGAGCCGATTCTCCAGATGGGTGACTTGATCAGCGAGGACGAACTCCTCTCGCTGCGAGGGGCGATCGACGGCCTGCCCGATCGACCATGGCAGCGGGAGCTCCTCCTGCCACAGGGCGTGGGAGCGCTGCTCGAACACGCCCGGTACAACAGGATCGAGGCACTCTCACTGGGCCTGGCGGGGGGCATCGACTTCGGCCGACTCCGAGTGGATGGGATGGCACGAATCGGATTGGCCGATGTGGAACCCAATGGGGCCCTGGCACTCGTCCGGCCGACGGTCAGTCGCCGATTCACCCTGCGCGGATACCGACGCCTCGCCACCGCGAACCCCGCAGCCAAGCCGTTCGGACCCATCAACTCCGCCATGGGGTTGGTCGTCGGACGCGACGACGGCGAATACTTCCGGACGCTCGGCATCGAAGTTGTCGCTGAAGACAGCTACAGCCGGCGCTGGAGTGGCCGGATCTACCACGAACGCCAGCGCCCGGCCTTCGTCGAGACCCGCGCGTCCCTGCCGGGACTCTTCGACGGCGACCGGCGCTTCCGCCCCAACATCCTCGCCGACAGCGCCACCCAGACGGGCGCGGAGCTCATCCTGCGCACCTCAAGCGCGCTGTCATCGGTCCTCACCGTTGGTCTCGAGACCACCATCGATGGCAGCACCGGTGACTTCGACTACGGCCGGGCGGCCGCGACCGCCCGGTTCTTCTATACCCAGGGTGGCCCGCTCGCGGCCGCCTTCACCCTCTCGGCCGGAACCTCCACCGGCGACATCCCGGCGCAGGGCCGGTTCTACCTTGGCGGACCGTCCTCGCTCCGAGGGTATGCGGGAGGCGTGGCCTCCGGCAGTGCGTATTGGCTCGGTCGAGCAGAGATCGGCAACAGCTTCCCAGCAGCGCGACTGATCGGCTTTGCCGATCTCGGCTGGGCAGGTGACCGTGCGACGTTTGGATCGGGTCGTACCCTGATCGGGGTCGGTGTCGGTGCGTCCTTCGTCGATGGCCTGGTGCGGATCGATCTCTCCAGGGCGCTGCGGGTGCCGACGGGATGGCGAGTGGATTTCTACCTCGACGGCGCGCTGTAGCACCGGCGTTTCCGCTGGCGGATCTCGTCGTGGAGGTTATCGTGTCTTGAACCCCTCTGATCCGAGAATCGTCCGAACCGGGAGACCGCCGATGCACGGCAGGCCCAAGTCACTGATCGACCGCCTTCGCGAGGGATACGAGAAGGCCAAGAAGCCGATCGCCTACCTGACCATGTTGGTGGTGGTCCTGCTCCAGTCACTGCCGGGCTCCCTGCTCCCGGCGGACGTGCGTGACGCCGCCGGCACCGGCGCGTTGATTGCCCTTGCGATCATTCTCATGGAAATGCTCTTCGAGATCTATGAGAAGACGGTCAAGGCGCCACGGGGTGTCAACCTCATCAACTCCAATGACCTCTATCGCGAGGTCCGGGAAATCGTCGCCGACGAAC
>JAHEFN010000266.1 GCA_024640185.1 Gemmatimonadota bacterium
GATCTGCGCGGAGAGCTCGGCGATCCGCATCGAGTGCCCCCGCAGGTACGGGTCCTTCGCCTCGAGGGCGTTGACCAGTGCCTCCAGCGTCGCCACCGAGATCCGCTCGAACTTGCCCCGTTCGATGCGGAGCTCGCGGCCCCGCTCGATGATCTCGTTTTTGAGCCAGGCCTGCGTCTCGGCCTGATTGATCTGTTCCCGTCGGTGAGCCAAGGCCCGGGCCACCGTCCGCTCCAGGGCGGCAGGGTCGACCGGGGTGAGCAGGTAGTCCCGGGCGCCCCGCTGCAACCCGGCCGCGGCGAGAGGCGTGTCGCCCTCCGCCGCCAGCAGGACGATCGCCACGTGAGGCTCCTGTTCGAGGATCTGGGGCACCAGGTCGAGCCCCGAGCCGTCGGGGAGGCGGACATGGAGGAGGACGCAGCTGATCTTCCGCCGCAGCACCTGGGCCATCGCCCCGCCCGCCCCGGTGGTCCCGATGACTTCGTGCCCCATGGCCTCGAGCGGGCGCTGGAGGGAGGTCAGGTCCGCGTCCCCGGGAGCCACGATCAACGTGGTGATCGGGAGCTCGACGCCGGGATCCTGTGCATCGTATGGGGACATCGCCGCTCCAGGGCTGGGGGTCGATCGTGGTGGTCAACGCAGGACCGGCGTCATTACTGAGGCCGGGCCCACAGGTGGACTGCCCGGCCGGCGAAACCCACGGCTCCAAACGTCGTATCTTGAACCGTCATCCTCACCTTCGTGGTGAAGGTTACCTTTTCGAGCCTCACCCATCCATACCAAGGGATATCTGCATGTTTCGATCGAACTTGACCGCAGTGGCATTGCTGGTGCTCGGCGTCGCCGCCGCCGGCGCGCAGACCCGGCGCGACGCCGATGCCGAGAGGGCCATGGCTGGCTTCGGCGGGGCGATCGCCCTGCTGGGCGACCAGGCGTTTGTCGGCGAGTCCCAGAGCGGTGCCGCCCCCGGTGGCATCGTCCATGTCTATCGCCGGACCGGCGGCAGCTGGCAGCGGAGCGCCGGCCTGACGGTCGAGGGGCTGGCTGCCGGGGACAATTTCGGATCGGCGCTCGCCGCCGACGGGACCACGCTGTTGGTCGGAATGCGCAACGCCAGCGACTCGTCCCGGGGTGGGGTGCGGCTTTTCAGCCGTGGTCAGGACGGCAGCTGGACCGCCGCTGGCAGCCTTGGCGCCCCCGTGGCACGGTCGAGCTTCGGCGCGGCCGTGGCGATCGATGGCGACTGGGCCTATGTCGGTGCGCCGAACGAGCGGCCGGGTGGGGCGGTCCACCTCTTCCGCCGCAGCGGGTCGACCTGGACCGCGGCGGGCTCCCTCCCAGCGGGCGAGCTGACGCCGGGCGACCGGTTTGGCAGCGCGATCGCCATTGATGGTGAGCGGGTGGCCGTCGGTGCCCCCGGGCGGAATGCTCAGAAGGGGATGGTGATGGTCTTCCGGCGCGGTGCCGATGGCAGCTGGACGCAAGAGGGCAGCATGGCGGGCCGGCGGGTGCCCGCCAATGCCCAGCTGGGGCTGTCCATCGCCTTCAGCGGCGACCAGCTCTGGGCCGGTGGTCCGAACGCCAATGGGTTCACCGGGATGGTGGTCGGGTTCAGCCGCAATGCCGCTGGCGAGTGGTCTGAGGGCAGCACCCTGGCGCCGTTCGAGTCCGGGTCGAGCCGCTTCGGGATCTCCCTGGCGATGGTCGGCCAGGAACTCTGGATCGGCGCCCCGTTCAGCGATCGTCGCGAGGGGCGGATCTTCCGGGCGATGATGGATGCCGACGGCGGCCTCACCGGGATGGTCAAGCTCGGAGCCGATTCGCTCAAGCCCGGTTCGCAGTTCGGTGGCCAGCTGGTCGTGGCTGGTGCCACGGCAATGGTGGGGATGCCCGGCGATGGCGGCGGTGAGGGATCGGTGATCTTCATGGCCCGCAACGCCCAGGGTACCTGGGGGACGCGCTCCCTCGTCTACCCCGCACCCGACGAGTTCGCGTCGGTGAGCGGCTCGGAGGCGCGGTGCGCCGACGGCAAGATCGGTGAGTTCGGGTGCTCGAACACCTCCTTGCTCTCCTTCACGCCGATCTCCAAGCTCGGTGGCAGCCGCGGCACCAATCTCAATGACAACTGGGGCTGGACCGATCCCACCAACGATCGGGAGTACGCCCTGGTGGGGCGGACCGATGGCACCTCGTTCGTCGACGTCACCGATCCGACCAACCCGAGGTATCTCGGCGACCTGCCGATGACCGAGGGAGCCAACGCGAATGCGTGGCGCGACATGAAGACCTACGCCAACCACGTCTTCATCGTCGCCGATGGTTCCGGTCCGCACGGGATGCAGGTCTTCGACCTGACCCGGCTGCGGGGCGTCACCACCCCGCAGACGTTCACGGCCGACGCGCATTACGACGGCATCGGCAGTGCGCACAACATCGTGATCAACGAGGAGAGCGGCTTCGCCTACGCGGTCGGCGTCAATTCCGGCGGTGAATCCTGCGGTGGCGGCCTCCACATGATCGACATCCACAGCCCGACGAACCCCGTGTTCGCCGGCTGCTTCAGCGACCCGAAGACCGGCAATGCCGGGACGGGCTACTCGCACGACGCACAGTGCGTCATCTACAAGGGCCCCGACACCGCGTATCAGGGTCACGAGATCTGCCTCGGCAGCAACGAGACCGCGATCTCAGTGGCCGACGTCACCGACAAGAAGAACCCGGTGGCGATCTCCAACGCGAGCTACCCCGACGTCGCCTATGCGCACCAGGGCTGGCTGACCGAGGATCATCGGTTCTACTACCTCAACGACGAGGGTGACGAGTCGTCAGGGGCTGGCGAGGCCGGCAAGGGTACCCGTACCCTGGTCTGGGACCTCACCGACCTCGATGACCCGATTCTCCTCAAGCAGCATGTTGGCGAGACGAAGGCGATCGACCACAACCTGTACGTCAAGGGCAACCGGATCTACGAGTCGAACTACACCTCGGGTCTGCGGATCCTGGACATCTCCGACCCGAAGAACCCGCGAGAGGTGGGCTACTTCGACACCTACCCGGCCGACGATGCGACCTCGTTCAACGGGACGTGGAGCAACTACCCGTACTTCAAGAGCGGCACGATCATCGTGACGGGTATCGGCGAGGGACTCTTCCTGGTGCGGGACCGGACCCAGGCGGTGCCGTGATCGCTCGACAACTCCTGATGGTCGGCGCGGTGTCTGCCGCGCTGGCCTGCGCCGCCGGGGGAACCTCCCCCGGTGGCACCACGACCTCCAGTGCGGCGAAAGTCTACGTCACCTCCCAGGGCGGGGCGAAGGTCACGGTGATCGACCAGCGGTCCCTCACGATCGACACCACGATCGACCTGACGGCGATGGGATTCTCCGCCACCGCCAAGCCGCATCACATCGCTGTCGAGCCTGACGGTTCAGCATGGTATCTCTCGCTGATCGGCGATGGGCGGGTGCTCAAGTTCGACCGCGGCAATCGGCTGATCGGTCAGGTCCAGATGGAGACGCCGGGGCTGATCACCATCGACCGGGCGCACGACATGCTCTACGTCGGTCGCTCGATGACGGCGGTGAATCCTCCGAAGGCGTTGGGGGCCATCACGCGGTCGACCTTCACGATGGATGAGGAGCAGGAAGTCCTCGTACCCCGGCCCCACGCGATCGGTGCCACGCCCGACGGCAAATGGGTGCACACCGCCTCGCTCGCCGAGAACCGGATCGCCTCCGTCGAGACGGCCACCGGTCGGGTGACCCTGTCGAGTGTCAGCGGGGCGACCCGTTCGATGGTGCAGTTCGCGATCTCGC
>JAHEFN010000031.1 GCA_024640185.1 Gemmatimonadota bacterium
CGCCAGCGAGAACATCGTCGAGACCAGCCAGAGCGCGGCGCTGATCGGGTTGGCCCGGGTGACGCACAGCAACGCCGACAGGATCGCCCAGCCGGCAAAGCACCAGAAGACGATCTGCACCACGTCCACTTACTCCCCCCTCGGGTCGGTCGGGTCCCAGAGGGTCGACACGGGATGGGATTGGGCGGCCAGCCGTTCGTGATCGTACACAAACCGGTCGCGGGAATACTCGGCGTTCTCGTAGTGCACGCCGACGTGAATCGCCTCCTCGGGGCAGACCTCCTGGCAATACCCGCAGAAGACGCACCGGAACTCGTCGATCTCGTAGATCAGCGGATAGCGATTGCCGCGTTCGTCCTCTCCGGGCACCAGCTTGATGCAGTTGGCCGGACAGATCTGCGGGCAGAGGCCGCAGGCGACGCACTTCGAGCGTCCCTGTTCGTCGGTCAACATCCGGTGGGTGCCGCGCCACCGCGTGGCGATCCGCCACTCGTCGTCGCTGCGCACTTCCGGGTATTCCATGGTGACCCGCGGCTGGAGCAGGTGCTTGAAGGTCAGCGCCATCCCCTTGAGAGTCGCGCGGACGTAGGACACGCCCTGCTCCGGTCGCTCCATCACCTTCACGCCGATCGCCATTATGCCTCCACCCGCAGCTGGACGGGGGTCCTGGCCCCCACCCCCGACACGACCCGGCCCCGATCGAGCCAGTAGAAGAGCAGCCAGCCGAGCACCACGTTGAGGCCCAGGAGCACCAGCGACTGCATCACGGGGCTGGCCTCGGGGAGCGTCTGACCGATCCCCCAAATCGTGCCCGCCGTCACCATGATGTAGGCGAGGGCGATCGGCAGCAGCACCTTCCAGCCGAGCGACATCAACTGATCGTAGCGGAACCGCGGCAGGGTCCACCGGATCCACATGACCACGAAGATCCAGAAGAACATCTTGACGAAGAAGGCCAGGAAGGTCAGCACGGTCTGGAGCACCCCACCCTGGGTGTCCCAGGTCGTGAACGGAATGTCCCAGCCCCCGAAGTAGAGGGTCGCGATCATCGCCGCGATGGTGACGATGTGGGCAAACTCCCCGATCATGAAGAGCGAGAACTTCATCGCGCTGTATTCGGCGTGGTAGCCGGCCACCAGCTCCGATTCGGCCTCGGGCATGTCGAACGGCAGCCGGTTGGTCTCCGCGAACCCCGAGATGACGAAGATGAAGAACGAGATGAACAACGGACCGACGAACCAGAGGCCTTCCTGTTGGCGCGTCACGACCTCGCTCAGCGCGACATTGCCGGTGAGCAACAGCACGGGGATGAGCGACAGGCCCATCGCGACCTCATAGGAGATCATCTGGGCGCTGGCTCGCAGGCCCCCGAGCAGCGAGTACTTGCTGTTGGAGGACCACCCGGCGAGCGCGACACCGTAGACCCCCAGCGAGGAGATCGCGAGGACGAAGAGGAAGCCAATCGACAAGTCGGCCACCACCATCGGCATCGGACCATCCCAGGTCAGCTGACCGATCAGCGGCAGGGTCCAGTCGACCGTCACCGGCAGCGGCGCCGCGAGCGGCACCACGGCCATCAAGGAGACGGCGGGGATGAAGCTGAGCGCCGGGGCCAGCAGGAAGAGTCCCCGATTGGCGCCGGCGGGGAGCGTCTCTTCCTTGATGAAGTTCTTGATGCCATCGGCCGCCGGTTGCAGGATCCCCCACGGCCCGACCCGATTGGGACCCGGCCGGTTCTGGATCCAACCGGCGACCTTCCGTTCCATCAGGGTCAGCAGGGCCACGCCGACGAGCACCGTGGTGAAGACGACCAGCATCTTGATGGCGCTGAAGAAGATGAAGCCCTTCAGTTCCGGGGTCATCGGACCCCTCCCGCGGCAACGGGGGCGATCACCCGCCCCGTGAAGCCGAGCTGGGCATGGGTCAGCCCGTCGAGTGCCGGCAAGGCCGCGAGCGCCTCGGACGCCGTCGCGGGAGCCGTCCTGGCCTCGTCGGCCAGCGCCCAGGCATTGGCGGCCACCCACCAAGCGGGCCGCGCCATCCCCGGAGGGGTACGGGCCGGCAGGAATCGCTGCGCCCGACCATCCCGGTTGATGAAGACCCCTTGCTCCTCGACCATTGAGGTGATCGGCGCGAGCACGGCGGTGTTCTCGAGTCCCGGCTCGGCCACCGTGCTGAGCTGGACCACCGCCCCGGCGCGGGCGACAACGGCCAGCTCGGTGTCGCTGAGGGGGGCGTCAACGAGGATCACCAGGTCGGTGTCGGGGGCGCTCGCCACGGCGGCATGCCAGTCGGCACCGGCGCCGAGCAGTTGGGCCCCATGGAGATTGGCGGCGCGCTCGGCCCGGAGGGCGAGGTTCGCCATCCCGGCGAGGGGGACCTCGTCACCGAGGGGCACCCGCATCGCGGCGGTGACCCGTCGTCCGGAGAGCAGCCGCAGGATCCAGCCGATCGACTCGGTCGACACCCGGCCGCCCAGGAGGACGGTGACCGCGCCCTCGCCTTCGGCCACCAGGGCAGCCACCCGCTCGAGGGTCGACTCCCATGCCGTGCCCTCGAGGCCCTGCTCACCTCGAACTGCCGCCTCCTCGAGTCGATCGCCTCGGTTCATCCAGCGATAGTCGGCCCGGCCGGTGTCACAGATGAAGTGGCGGTTGACCTCGAGATTGGGGCGCGGACGAAGTCGGACCACGACCTCGTCACGGGTGTCGACCATGATGTTGCAGCCCTGGGTGCAGCCCGGACAGACCGAGGCGGTCTTGTCGAGGTCCCAGGCCCGGGCCTTGTGGAGAAAGTCCTTGGAGACCAGGGAGCCCACCGGGCAGAGGTCGACGACATTGCCGGCCCACTGATGATCGAGGCGGTGGGCCGGGTCGATGCTGATGGTGGCCCGGTCGCCCCGCTCGGAGACGGTGAGCACCGATTCCTCGGCGACGTGGTCCATGAACCGGACACACCGGGTGCAGAGGATGCAGCGGTTGGGGATGTAGAGGACATCGTGGCCGAAGTCCTCCACCGGATTGAAGCGCTTGGGATAGTCCGCGTACCGGGTGCCCGCCTGCCCTTCCTGGAAGACGAAGTCCTGCAACTCACACTCGCCGGCCTGGTCACAGATCGGGCAGTCGAGCGGGTGGTTGATCAGCAGGAACTCGAGGACGCCCTCCCTGGCCTTCTTCGCGGCCGGGGAGTGGACGTGTACCACCTGGCCCTCCCCGGCGGTGGTGACACAGGCGGGGACCATCTTGGGCAGCTTTTCGACCTCCACCAGGCACATCCGGCAGACGGCTGGCGATGGCAACGAGGGGTGGTAGCAGTAGTGGGGCACCACCACCCCGGCCTGCTTCGCCGCCTCGATCAACATCGTGCCCTTGGGGACGGTGACGTCCATCCCGTCGATGCTGAGGCTTACCGTGGCATCGCTCATCGGCTCAGGCCTCCACCATCACCGGCGCCCGAGCACCAGTGAGATAGGCGTCGAAGTCGGGTCGGAACTTCTGGATGCCGCTGATCACCGGCGCGGCACAGGAATCAGCCAGCACGCAGATGGTTCGCCCGGTCATGTTGTCGGCGAGGTCAAGCAGCAGGTCGAGGTCGGCCGACTTCCCCTCCCCGCGCAGGATCCGTTCGAGAATCCGCGTCGTCCAGGCGGTGCCTTCGCGGCAATTGGTGCACTGGGCGCAACTCTCGTGGGCGTAGAAGCGGGCCAGCCGCATGATCTGGTAGACCAGGTCGGTGCTGTCGTCCATCACGATCATTCCGCCCGACCCCAGCAGCGAACCGCTGGCCGCGATCCCCTCGTAGTCGGTTGCGCAGCCAGCCACCTCCTCCGGCGTCATGATCGGCACGGAGGAGCCGCCGGGAATGACGGCCTTCAGGGTGCGCCCCTCGCGCATCCCGCCACACAGGTCGAAGATCAGTTCCTGCATCGGCAGGCCCATCGTGATCTCGTAGGTCCCGGGTCGCTGCACGTGGCCACAGACCGAGATCAGCTTGGTCCCCGTGCTCTTCGGCGAGGAGAGCGAGAGCCCGGCGTACCATGCGGCGCCCCGGGTGATGATGTGGGGCACCGCGGCAAGGGTCTCGACGTTGTTGATGGTTGTCGGCATCCCGAAGAGTCCGGAGACCGCCGGGAAGGGCGGCTTGATCCGAGGATTGCCGCGCTTGCCCTCGATGGCGTTCATCAACGCCGTTTCCTCGCCACAGATATATGCGCCGGCCCCCCGGTGCACGAAGATGTCGATCCGCTTCCCGGAGCCGCAGGCATCTGGACCGATCACCCCCGCGGCGTAGGCCTCGGCAACGGCGCGCTCGAGGATCTCCGCCGGCTCGGTGTACTCGCCACGGATGAAGATGAAGCAGGTCTCGGCCCGGATGCCCAGACAGCCGATGGCGCATCCCTCGATCAGGGCGTGCGGCGTCCATCGGATGATCTCGCGGTCCTTGAAGGTCCCGGGCTCGGACTCGTCGGCGTTGCAACAGAGGTAGTGGGGGCGGCCGTCATCCTTGGGCATGAAGCCCCACTTCATGCCGCAGGGGAACCCTGCCCCGCCCCGACCGCGGAGGCCCGACGCCTTGACCTCATCGACGATCGCCTCGGTGGTCATCTCCAGCGCTTGGCGAAGCGCCACATAGCCGCCGCGGGCCACCCAGCCCTCGAGACTCCGGGCCTCCATCTCGCCGAAGTGGGTCGACAGGACCGGGGTTTCCTTGGGGTGGATCGGATGCGGATAGCCCATCAGGGATACCTGGCCAGGAGGTCAGCAACGGTGTCGGGGGTCACGGACTCGATGAAGTCATCGTTGATCAGGATCGGGGTCACGAACGCGCAGGCCCCGAGGCATTCCACCTCGATCACGGTGAACCGCCCATCCGGCGACGTGGCACCGAGGTCGCCGCAGCCGGTGTGGTCGAGCAGCGCCGCCACCACGTCCTCGGCACCGCACATGTTGCACGGCGAGGTGGTGCAGACCTGGATGAAATGCCGCCCCACCGGATGGGTGTGGTACATCGTGTAGAAGGTCAGCACACCGCGGACATACGCCGGCGTCAGCTCGAGTTCGGTGGCGATCTCCTCGATCGCCTCCGGGCTGATCCAGCCGTGGGCCTGCTGGGCCATCCAGAGCGCCGGCAGCAACAGCGCCTGTCGGGTCGGGTACCGGGTGGCGAGTGCCTCGAGACGGGCCTTCCGCTCGGTGGTGAACACCGGTTCGGTCGGCGTCGCGTGTTCGGTCATCGGTCCACCTCGCCCATCACGATGTCGACGCTGGCATTGATCGCAATCACGTCGGAGAGCAGCGCCCCCTCACAGAGGCGCGGCAGGACGGAAAGATTGATGAAGGACGGCGGTCGGATCCGCCAGCGCACCGGCTTGGCGCTGCCGTCAGAGACCATGTAGTAGCCGAGCTCCCCCTTGGGGTTCTCGACGCCCATGTAGACCTCCCCGGCCGGCGGCTTGATCCCCTCCATCACCTGCTTGAAGTGGAAGATCATCGCCTCCATGTCACTCATCGCCCGGGACTTCGGTGGCAGGATCACTCGGGGATCGCTGACGTTGACCGGCCCCGGCCGCAGCCGGTCGAGCGCCTGCTCGATGATGCGGTTGGACTGGAACATCTCCTCGAGACGCACCCGATACCGGTCGTAGACATCGCCGTGCACACCGATCGGCACGTCGAAGTCGAACTCGTCGTATCCGAGGTAGGGGCGATCCTTGCGGACGTCATAGTCGACCCCGGAGGCGCGCAGCATCGGACCGGAGAGCGACCAGTTGGTGGCGTCCGCGCCGTTGATCACGCCGACACCCTGGGTGCGACCGATCCAGAGGGCGTTGCGGGTGAACATCGTGTCCACCTCATGGAGGGTCTTGGGGAAGCTGGTCACGAACTCGCGCAGCCCCGCCTCCCACCCATCCGGGACATCGGCCATCATCCCGCCGACCCGCGAGACCGACGTGGTCAGTCGGGCGCCGGTCCAGGCCTCCTGCAGGTTGTAGACCCGCTCACGTTCCTGGAACATCCAGAGGAACGGCGTGAACGCGCCGAGGTCGATCCCGGTGGTGCCCGCCCAGACCAAATGGGAAATGATCCGCGACATTTCCATCGCGATGACCCGGAGCAGCCGGCAGCGCTCGGTGATCTCGATGCCCATCAACGCCTCGACGGCGAGGGCCAAGGCGATGTTGTTGGCCATCGGGGCGAGATAGTCGGTCCGGTCGGTCAGCGGGATGATCTGGTTGTACTGGCGGTACTCACCGAGCTTCTCGAAGCCGGAGTGGAGGTAGCCGACATGGGGCACCACCCGGCGGACGGTCTCCCCCTCGAGCTCGACGACCAGCCGGAGCACGCCGTGGGTCGCCGGGTGCTGCGGGCCGATGTTGACGAGCATGTGCTCGGCACCGAAGTCGTCGGAGACGTGTTCGGAGGGCCGGCGTGGGATCCCGAGCGGGACGTTGGTGATGCGTCCGGTGGCATCGACGACCGGGGTCCGGAGCTCCATCTCGACGGTTCTGGTGCTCATTCGGCGGCCCGCCGTCCGCTCTCGACCAGGCGTCGACGCATCTCCTCGGGCAGCTCGTGATACGCCTCGGCGATCGAGAGCTCCTCGAGGGTGTAGTGGGCCTCGGGATTGGCATCGAGGGCCTGCCGGGTCTGTTCGCTCCGGGAGCGGTGACCGCGCAGCGGAAAGGACTTCCGCAACGGGTGGCCTTCGTCATAGGTCTGCCACATGAGGATCCGACGGAGGTCGGCGTGCCCCTTGAAGCGGACGCCGAACATGTCCCAGACCTCGCGCTCGAGCCACTCGGCCCCGGCCCAGATGTCGGTGACCGTCTCGACCTGCAATGCTCCCTCGGGATCGAGCAGCACCTTCACGCGAAGGTCGACCCTGCGGGCCAGGGCGCGGAGCTGGTAGACCACCTCGAAGGCACGCTCCGGGTCGCGATACTCCACCGCGGTGACGTCGGTGAGGTAGTCGAAGTCCTGGCTGGCGTCCTCCCGGAGCCATCGCAGGATGGCCTTGGCCCGGTCTGCGGCCACCTCGACCATCACCTGGCCATTGCTCTCGTGTGTCCTCAGGACGGCCGCCCCGAACTGCTCAGCCATCGCCCCGGCGGTCTCATGGGCCGCGGCCAGCGCCGTCGCCGCCATGCCGTTGCGGCCCTCGGTCACGACGACCTCGTCTGGGAGACCGAGTTGCCGAACGGCTCCGAGATCTCATCGATGATCTCGGGCCGCCGGAACAGGCCATCGGGTTGGACCAGGTGCTCGATGCGGAGCGAGGGATCGCTGATCGACTCGCCGCGGATCTTCTTCTGCAGGAGCATGACCCCGTAGAGCAGCCCCTCGGGCCGTGGCGGGCATCCCGGGACGTAGACATCGACCGGGATGATGGTGTCGATGCCCTGTACCATCGCGTAGGTGTCGAAGATGCCGCCGGTGGAGGCGCAGGCGCCCATCGAGATGGCCCACTTGGGCTGGGGCATCTGGTCCCAGATCCGCCGGATCACGGGTGCCAGCTTGAACGGCAGCCGCCCGGCGCAGATCAGCACATCGGCCTGCCTCGGGGAGAACGACATCCGCTCCATCCCGAAGCGGGAGATGTCGTACCGTGAGGCCGCCGTCGCCATGAACTCAATGGCGCAGCAGGCGGTGCCGAACGGCATCGGCCAGAGTGAATTGGACCTGGCCCAGTTGGCAAGGAAGTCGAGTCGGGTCGTGACCCAGTTGGGCGAAACGGTCTCGAAGAGATCGTGCTCGCCCCCTGGGCCGGGGGGGGGCGTCAGTCCCACTGCAGCGCGCCTCGCTTCCAGAGATAGACGAAGCCGACGGCGAGGATCCCCACGAAGGTGAGCATCTCCAGGATCAGGACGCCGCCGAGTTCGGGCAGCTGCTGAAACGCCACGGCCCAGGGGATCATGAACACCGCCTCGATATCAAAGACGATGAACAGCATGGCCACCAGGTAGAACTTGACCGAGAAACGCTGCCGGGCGTTGCCGATGCTCGGCATCCCCGATTCGTAGGCGGCGGACTTGACGGCGGTGGGCCGCGAGGTCTGCAGCAGGTGTGAGATGCCGAGGATCAGCACGGCGTTCGCCACGACAAAGGCGAGGAGGAGCAGTACCGGGATGTAGGGCTGAAGCACGCGCACCCCTGCTCGTGAAATGTTTCACAACGGCGGGAAACTTACCGCCCCCCGGAGGTGAATTCAACTCGGATGGATGCCCCAAGCCACACGGCTGGCACCACTTGGAACACTCGGGCCGGGTCAGACCACGGCGGCCCGATCCCGGTTAGATTCTCCGCCGATCCCCCCCACACCCCACCCTGCGACCCCGAGGGCGTCGATGTCGATCAAGTCCGACCGCTGGATCCGCCGCATGGCCAAGGAACACGGCATGATCGAACCGTTCACCGACGGCCAGGTCCGCGCGGGGGCGATTTCGTACGGGGTCTCGTCCTACGGCTATGACATGCGTGTGGCCGATGAGTTCCGGATCTTCACCAATGCCCTCTCCGCCATCGTGGACCCGAAGGACTTTGACGAACGGAGCTTCGTGGAGTTCAAGGGCGACGTCTGCATCGTGCCGCCCAATTCCTTTGCCCTCGCCCGGTCGGTGGAATACTTCCGGATTCCCCGAGAGGTGCTCACGATCTGTGTCGGCAAGTCGACCTATGCCCGGTGCGGCATCATCACCAACGTCACCCCGTTCGAGCCCGAGTGGGAAGGCCACGTGACCCTGGAGATCAGCAACACCACCCCCCTCCCTGCCCGGGTCTATGCCAACGAGGGGATCTGCCAGGTGCTGTTCTTCGAGGCGGACGCGGACGACGTGTGCGCCACCAGCTATGCCGACAAGAAGGGGAAGTACCAGGCCCAGCGTGGGGTGACCCTGCCGCGACTCTAGCGGTAGCCCTCGTCAGCCATTCTCATTCGCGTAAAGGGCCGGTTCCCCGTGGGGAACCGGCCCTTCGCCGTCGTCTCTGTCGCCGGTCGGCGATGGCGGGCTATTGGAAGGCCACATTGCGCTCGAAGTCGGCGGCGCTGGTCGCGGCCGCCTTGGCCACCTCGAGGGAGATCGTCTCGGCGGCGTAGAGTTCCATCAGGTGCTGGTCGAAGGTCTGCATGCCATACTGCGCCTTCCCCTGGGCCACATGGTCGCGAATGTCCCCCGTCTTCTCGGCGTCCGCGATGCAGTCGGCGATGGTGGCCGTGTTGCGCATGATCTCCACCGCGACGACCCGACCCTGGCCATTGGCCCGGGGCAGCAGCCGCTGGGAGACCACCGCCTTCAGGGACTCGGCCAATCGCAGCCGGGTCCCCTGCTGTTCGGTCGCCTCGAAGACGGAGATGAGCCGGGCGATGGTCCGCTGGGCATCGGTGGTGTGGACGGTACTGAAGACGAGGTGGCCGGTCTCGGCGGCCTTGAGGGCGATGTCGATGGTGGCTCGGTCGCGCATCTCGCCCACCAGGATGATGTCGGGATCCTGCCGGAGCGCCGCCCGGAGGGCCGCCTCGAAGCTGTCGGTGTCGGCACCGATTTCCCGCTGGACCACGTTCGACTTGTGGTCGCGGTGGAGAAATTCGATCGGGTCCTCGATGGTGATGATCTTGCCGGCCTTGTTGGCGTTGATATAGCCGACCATCGCCGCGAGGGTCGAGGACTTTCCCGACCCGGTGGTGCCGGTCAACAGCACCAGGCCGCGCTCCTCCATGGCGATATCGGCGAGGACCGGGGGAAGGCTCAGCGCCTCGAAACTGGGAATCTGGTCGGCGATGCTGCGGAGGACGACCGACACCGAACCACGCTGGGAGCAGAGGTTGACCCGGAACCGTCCGATGCCCTGGACCGAATAGGAGCAATCCAGGTCCCGCAGTTGGTTGACCGTCTCGGTGAGTTGCTCGCCGGAGAGTCCGCGAGACTGGCGGAGCACCTCCGCGGCGATCGCCTTCGTGTCGGAAGGCGTCAGGTTGGGGAGCCCCGCCACGGGGGTCATCGCGCCGCGAATCCGCATCCGGAACGGGCCACCCGCGCAGACATGGACATCGGAGGCACCGATCTCGAGGGCCTTCTTGAGGATCGCATTGAATGTCTCGGCGCTCATGTCGTGGACTCTCCGGAGGGACGGGTGGGATTCCTGCGCAGATCGGGGCCACCGTCTGCAGGGGGGCGGCCGATCGGTGGTCCACCATGGCGCAACATGTGACTCAGGTCTAGCATCGGCAACCGTGCTGCCCGGCTCGAACCGTCGACCGTCATGGCAGGGCCTCGGTGGCCCGGGCCACCAGCGAGGCCGCCAGCCGAATCCGTTCAGCCAAGGCAACACTGGCCGCCCGGGCACCCGCCGGATCACCATCGCGCAACGCCTCGACCACCGAGGGGAATTGCACGTTGGCATACCCATCGTCGCGATCGGAGGCGAAGACCAGGTTGCGGAGGAATGGCCGACCCTCGAGTCCCGCCGCATCGGTGAGCTGTCGCTCGACGCCGCGCAGGAGCCGGTTGCTCTCGACGAACATCGCCGCCGGATGCCGCGCCGACAGCGCCTCGTTGCGGGCCAGGGCAAAGCGTCGCCCCACCCGGGCGAGCAGTTCAGCCGCGGCGTCCACCTCATCGAGCGAGGCGCCTATCGCCTCGGCCCCGGCCTCGCCCCGGGTCCGATCGACCAAGGTGCCGAGGTAGGCGCCAAGGGTCCCGTATTCGAACGGCACCACCTCGGCGTTGGCAAAGCGCCCGAGCAGCAGCGAAGCCACCTGGGCGGCAGCCCGGTGCGCGAGGTACCCGGGGTCGGCGAAGCGTTCGACGAAACTCCAGGTGTCATAGTTCGAGTGGTAGGAGCCGCCGGGTCCGCCGAAGCCGAAACTGATGGCCGGGATGCCGACGTGGTTGTAGAAGCCCATGAAGTCCGACCCCCCGCCGAGATCGCCGACCGGCGGCGTGGGCCGGGTGGAGGTCACCGTGCGGCGTTCCCAGTCGCGGTAGACGGTGACGCTGTCGCCGGGTTGGGTCACGAGCTGGCTGACCTCGTGAAGCAGGCCGGTGAGCGAGGCCGTGCCCCCGGCCGCGAACATCCGGCCACCGGCAATGACATCCTGATTGATGTACGCCACGGTGTGCTCCCTGAGCCCCTCGGCGTTCTCCTCCACCCATTCGGTGGAGCCGATCAATCCCCATTCCTCGGCATCCCAGGTGGCGAAGACCAGGGTCCGGCGCGGCGGCAGCCCCGCTCGGGCCAACTCGCCCCAGGTGCGCGCCGACTCGAGGACGCTGATGGTCCCGGAGACGTCATCCAGTGCCCCGGGAGTCCAGGCATCCCGGTGGGCCCCGATGATCACCTGTTCCGCCGGCTGTTCGCTGCCACGGATCACGCCGAAGGTGTTCTCGATGGTCTTGTAGGCTCGTGCGCCCCGTTCCGGCCAGACGGCGACCCGGGCCCGGACCTCGGCCCCGCCGCCGATGTGGTAGCGGAAGCCGAGCCCACCCTGCCAGCGGTTGGGGACCGAGGGGCCACCGAGGGCCCTCAGGAACGTGGCGGCGTTGCCGTAGCCGATCGGCACGACGGGAATCGAGGGCACCGCCATCTCGCTCGCCGGGATCCGCCGCGCATCGTCCCGAGAGGGCCACCCCGGCGTGCTGGGATCGCCCTGCTCGAGGAAGAGCGAGCCGCGTTGGACCCCGCCCGGTGATCGCATCGGACCGTCGGGATAGACCTCGCCGACCAGGAAGCCATCATCCATCGGGTCGCTGTAGAGAATCAACCCCACCGCCCCGTTGGCGGCCGCCTCGCGCGCCTTGATCCCTCGAAACGAACGCCCGTAGCGCGCCAGCACGATCTTGCCCGCGGCACTCAAGCCGAGGGAGTCGAGTGTCGCATAGTCGCTGGGGAGCCCGTAGTTGAGGTAGATGACCGGGGCCGTCACATCGCCGGCACCCGAATAGCCGTTCATCGCCGGCCATGGCTCCTCCCGGGTCGTCGGGTCCTCGGCGAGCACCGGTTCATCAAGGGTGAGCCGTTCGCGGCCAGCCGGCAGGATGACATCGACGATGGTGGAATCATGATACGGCAGGTAGACCCGGTACCGAACGCGGGCGGTGTCGAGTCCCCAGCCGGCCATTTGCCGGAGGACATAGTCCGCCGTCGCCACCTGTGCCGGGGTGCCGGCCACGTGCGGGCGGGCAGCGAGGATCCGGGCATGCCGTTGGGCCATTGCCGTGTCGGGGATCGCCAGCAGTCGGGACTCGAGCGCCGCCTGACGCACCGCCGAGCCGGGGGTGAACCCGGTGATCTGTTGGGCGGCAAGCGGAACGGCGAATGTCAACAGGGCGGCAAGAAGGAAGCGCATGTGGGGTCCGGTTGGGGATGCCAACAGCTAAGGTCTCACCGCCGCCGGCGCTGGGCGGCCGGCCGGTCCGGGTTCACATCACGCCGACGGCAGCGTCGTGGCCACCCCGATCGGTGAGGGTGGCTCGGAGCCAGTCGCGGTTGAGGAGGGCGATGTTGTCAATCGAGATCTCCTTGGGGCATGCCGACTGACACTCACCGAAGTTGGTGCACCCCCCGAAGCCGGCCTCGTCCATCATGCCGACCATCGCCAGCACCCGACGTGACCGTTCGGCCTGCCCTTGGGGCAGGTGGGCGAGGTGGGCCGCCTTGGCGCCGGTGAAGAGCATCGCCGAGGCGTTGGGACAGGCGGCGACGCATGCGCCACAGCCGATGCAGGCCGCGGCGTCCATCGCGCGCTCGGCATCGACCTTGGCGACCTGCACGGCGTTGCCATCGGGCGCACTGCCGGTCGGTGCGCTGATGAACCCCCCGGCGGCGATGATCCGGTCAAGGGCGGTGCGATCGACCACGAGATCACGGATCACCGGGAAGGCACTGGCCCGCCAGGGCTCGATGACGATCTCGTCCCCGTCGGCGAATGCCCGCATGTGCAACTGGCAGGCGGTGGTGGCCCGGCGCGGACCGTGTGCGGCTCCATTGATCATCAGGGCGCAGCTGCCGCAGATCCCCTCGCGACAGTCGTGATCGAAGGCGATCGGCTCCTCGCCATCACCGATCAGCCCCTCGTTGACGACGTCGAGCATCTCGAGAAACGACATATGGTCGTGGGCGGTCGTCTTGATGGTCTGGAAGGCACCGTTCGCGTCGGGGCCGGCCTGGCGCCAGATCCGCAGCGTCAGTTGCATCTCGCTCATTTGTAGGACCTCGTGGCCAGCTGGACGTTGTCGAAGGCGAGGGCCTCGGTGTGCCGAACCGGCGGCGCATCATCGGCCACGTGCTGCCAGACCGCCACGTGGGTGAACCGCTCATCATCCCGCACCGCCTCACCGTCGGGCGTCTGGAATTCGGTCCGGAAGTGCCCCCCGCACGACTCTTCCCGCGCGAGCGCGTCTCGGCACATCAATTCAGCGAACTCGAAGAAGTCCGCGACGCGTCCCGCCTTCTCGAGCGACTGATTGAGGGTGGCGGCAGCACCGGGCACCCTG